>JAOXRV010000010.1 GCA_025800435.1 Cellvibrionaceae bacterium
GGCATTAAAATTCCCTTCGCTTTGGTAGGCGCCAAGCTGCCGGGTGATTTTAAA
Organism: Cellvibrionaceae bacterium; assembly: GCA_025800435.1. Taxonomy (GTDB): domain Bacteria; phylum Pseudomonadota; class Gammaproteobacteria; order Pseudomonadales; family Cellvibrionaceae; genus Pseudoteredinibacter. The sequence goes on from JAOXRV010000010.1 coordinate 55, forward strand.
ATTAAAAAGGCCAAACTGCGCGGGGTTGAATCCCGCGGTATGCTTTGTGCCGAAGACGAGCTGCAGTGCGGCGATAACACCAGCGGCATTTGGGAACTGCCCAATGACGCCCCGGTGGGCAGCTGCCTGCGCGAGTACTTAAAGCTCGACGACAACTGCATTGAGGTTGACCTGACCCCCAACCGCAGCGACTGCTTTAGCATGCAGGGCATCGCCCGCGATGTGGCGGTACTTAACCGCGTACCACTAACGCCACCGCAAATGGGTGTGGTAACGCCTGATACCAAAGAAACCCTGGCGGTAAGCCTGGAAGCCGGCGCGGCCTGCCCACGCTATTTGGGCCGGGTTATTCGCGGCGTGGATATGAGCAAGCCCAGCCCCCTGTGGATGCAAGAGCGATTGCGCCGCGCCGGCCTGCGCCCGATCGACGCGGTGGTGGATGTCACCAACTATGTGCTGCTTGAGCTGGGCCAGCCCCTGCACGCCTTTGATATGAACAAGCTTAAAGGCAGCATTCATGTGCGCCAAGCAGAGGCTGGCGAAAAGCTGACCCTGCTCGATGGCAACGAGGTAGAACTGAAAGACCAAACCCTGCTGATCTGTGACGGCAGTGGCCCCGTGGCCATGGCCGGTATTATGGGCGGCGAGGGCAGTGCGGTCAGCAGTGACACCACCGACGTTTTTCTTGAGTGCGCCTATTTTGACCCCATTGCCATTGCCGGGCGGGCGCGCAGCTACGGTATGCACACCGATGCCTCCCACCGCTATGAGCGCGGCGTAGATTATGCCCTGCAAGAAAAAGCCATAGAGCGGGCCACCGAGCTATTGCTGGCCACCGTGGGCGGCAGCACTGGCCCCACCCACGTCACCCAGCTGGATGAGCATATGCCACCCCAGCGCCAGGTGCACCTGCGCCGGGCCAAGATCGAATCGGGCCTGGGCTTTTCCATGGCCGATGAAGAGGTGGTGGATATTCTGACCCGCCTGGGCCTGCAGCTACAGGAAAATACCGACGAGGGCTGGGTATTTAGCGTGCCCAGCTACCGCTTTGATATCAGCATTGAAGCCGACCTGCTCGAAGAGCTGGCCCGCATCTACGGCTATAACCGCCTGCCCACCACCAGCCTAGAGGCCGAGATCACCATCTTGCCTGGCAAAGAGACCAAGGTGGGCCTGGACAGTGTGCGTCAGCAACTGGTGGCCCAGGGCTTCCAAGAGGCGATTTGCTACAGCTTTATTGATAAGGGCCTACAGGCAAATTTTAACCCTAATGAAGCCCCG
>JAOXRV010000046.1 GCA_025800435.1 Cellvibrionaceae bacterium
CCGTAAACAGGGTTAAATCGCGCGGGCCCAGGGCTTTTAAATGTTTGCTCATATTTATGTCTCGGGTTTGTTATTTTCTGTTTATAGAGCGTACCGCCAGTAACAAAAAGCCCGGCACTGGGCCGGGCTTTTGGGTCTAAGCGAGTTGCGCAGCGGTGGCATCTAGGGCCGCTCTGGCCTTATCTACCAACTCATCAATCTGGGCCTTATCCAAGGTCAGCGGTGGCGAAATAATCATGGTATCGCCCACCGCCCGCATCACCAGGCCAGCGGCGATACAGGCGTCTCGGCAGATGCCGCCAACGCCGTCATCTTCTTCAAAGCGCTGGCGCTTGGCCTTATCCTTTACCAGCTCAATGGCGGCCACAAAGCCGGCGCCGCGCACTTCGCCCACCAGCGGGTGTTCGGCCAGTTCGGCCAAGCGCTGTTGCAGATAGGGGCCGGTCTGTTCGCGTACCCGCTCAATATGGCCCTCTTCTTTTAGGGCCTTGATCACCGCGATGGCGGCGGCGCAAGAAGCTGGGTGGCCCGAGTAGGTAAAGCCGTGGGTAAACTCGCCGCCACCCGCTTTAAGTACATTGGCCACACGGTCGCCCACCAATACACCACCGAGTGGCTGGTAGCCATTGGTCACGCCTTTGGCAAACGGAATTAAATCCGGCTCAACCCCAAAGTAGTTGCTGCCAAACCATTCGCCGGTGCGGCCAAAGCCACAAATTACCTCATCGCACACCAACAAAATACCCTTGTCTTTACAGATACGGCTAATCTCGGGCCAGTAGGTCTCGGGGGGAATAATCACGCCGCCGGCGCCCTGAATTGGCTCGGCGATAAAGGCCGCCACTTTATCGGCGCCCAGCTCATCAATTTTGGCTTCCAATTGACGCGCCGCGGCCAGACCAAACTCGGCCGGGTTCATATCGCCGCCCTCGCCAAACCAATAGGGCTGGTCGATATGCTCAATACCCGGCAGGGTGGCGTACTGCTTGTGCATACCGTTCATACCGCCGAGGCTGCCAGCGGCCACGGTAGAACCGTGATAGGCATTTTTGCGGCTGATAATGGTCTTGCGTTGGGGCTGCTCTTGAAGGTCCCAATAGCGGTGAATCAGGCGAATAACCGTGTCGTTCGCCTCGGAGCCGGAGTTGGTATAAAACACATTGTTCATATGGGCCGGCGCCACTTCGGTTAACAGCCGCGATAGCTCAATAGCCGGCGGGTGGCTGCACTGGAAAAAGTTATTGTAAAAGGGCAGCTGCTGTAACTGAGCACTGACCGCATCGACAATATCCTGGCGCCCATAGCCCAAATTACAGCACCACAGGCCGGCCATGCCATCTAACAGCTTATTGCCCTCGCTATCGTAAATATAGGCGCCCTCGGCCTTAACGATAATGCGGCTGCCCTTGTCGGCTAGCTCTTTAAAATCGGTAAATGGGTGTAAATGGTGCTGGGCATCCAATTGCTGCCACTGGGCAGTGCTGCGATCGTGGGCATTAATTGCGGTCATTTGAATCTCCTGGCTCGCGGTACGTCTAGGCGTAGCAGTGTTTAGCGCTATTTTATTGCTGTTCATATTATGGGCAGCCGTGGGCTCGCCAACTTAGCAACTATATGACCATAGACGCGCCAAGCCCAACAACACCCCAACTGGGGTAGAGCCCAAACTTTGCCCCCTGCGGCCCATTTGACAAGGCCCCGGTAGCAGATTAGATTGCGCTAAAGCCATAAGCCAAGCCCACCATGCCCAAACGTGCCGCCGACAGCCCCC
>JAOXRV010000055.1 GCA_025800435.1 Cellvibrionaceae bacterium
AACCTGACAGACACCTTCTGAAAAACCGGTAACTGTCAGATCAGGTCTGAATTACTACAGCATTGAAGAGACTGAAGATAGCATAACAATTCCCAACGGAATTATGCCGCCAATTACGATTAAAAAATCTGATATCCAGTCAGCTCAGCTAATCAAGGAGGGAGATTCGAAATTATCTATTAATCGACTAATAAAGCCCAATATTTCCATAAACTTAAAAAAGCCTTTAGATTACTTTGGTCAGGAAACTCAAGAGATATCCGTATCGCTTAAAAATCCCGACACAGTAAGTATTTTTAACCAAGAGCCCAAGTAGGCAATCAAACTCGGAGATTATTTGTAGTAATTCAGACCTGCTTAGCCATTTGGTAAAGAACTTTATCTTCATACTGGCCATAGGCTGTATCTTTCAGTTCATAGCCAAGATGAGCGTATTTGCCTATAGACTCTAACCAGCGATGGTAATCTTTCAGCTCAGAGTCAGCCACCGGCGGAACGAGTCTGGTTCCAGGCAGCAAAAGCTTGTCGTTCATCCAACGGTATCGCTGAGCATCGGACATAGATCGAAACTCAGCCTTAAACTTATCCAGTTGAGTTACTTTGACTGCGCCAAAACTCTCTTCGGACACGGCCTCTTTACCGTTCAGCCCTGGCACTGTCACCATGTCATTTACCATGGCCTCTGCTTGCGAACCAGACATCAAGCTATTTATTACGCCCTCTTTTGTTGTTGAAGGATCTTGACCCAGCTCTTTGTGATCACCATTAACATTAACTAATAAAACGAGGCTTGCAAGCAAGATGACGACAGCCATACGATATTTTTTAGACATCTTACCTCCGCTCACACACCGTTTGCAGCGTTATATTTTCCTATAAGCCTCTACATTTTCAATCAGGGCAAAGTGCCAGCTATGGCACAAGCTAACTAGCCAACATTTCACTCAGCTGATTTGTTCGGTGATGACAAACCAATAACTGTTCTTGAGCCCGTGTTAAACCAACGTAGAGACGGCGCACATCATCGGCTAGATTAGCGTCTTGATCTTCCTGATAGCTAGATTGATAACTGCTATCAAGAATAATAACCGTGTCGAACTCTAAACCCTTACTGCTGGGAATCGGCATGACACTGACTCTTTCAGCATCTGGCTTATAACGCTTTTTGTATTGGCTGGTAGCAAGCCAAGCAGATGGAATCCCATTATCCTTAAGAGCAGCCACCATCAGCTTACCTGCAGAACCACCTGGGTACAGTATTGCTATGTCTCTCCATGACTTTCCTTTTGCATGCCAAGCCTTTAAACAACGTATAGAAAATGCAACTTCCTCCTCAAGGCTACGAAAGCCTTTTACGAATGGCTCAGCACCACAGTTACCGGCTGCCTCTGGCTCAATTAGCGGAATTTCAGATTCGCCAGTCTGAGAAAAGTAGTCTTTAGCAAAATTATACGCAAACTCAATGATTTCTCGTGTATTACGATAATTCAATCGCAGTATCGTAGTTCGCCCCTGGGCCTTAATGCCCACACTAGACAAGCTAAAACCAAGGCTCGATTTTCGCTTATAAATAGACTGTGCGTCATCGTATAGAAGAAGTAGTGAATCGGTATCTGGATCGACCATCTGGGCAATCAATGTTAGCCATTCCGCCTCAAAGTCATGCCCCTCATCGATTAGCACAGCGCCGTACTGCCCTTTTGGTATATGCCCTTTATCTACGGCATCAATCACAGTAGATACTTGCCTCTCCCAAACCGGGGCGTTCGAATTCATCAAATCAACATGATATGCCCTCAACTGTTCACCACACCAATCATGAAAATGATAAACCTGCACCTTATCATTGATGCCTTTTTCGCTAATAAAGCTGCGAAGCCGAGCCGCAAGAGTAATATTGAAACAAAGTACCAAGATGGGCTTATTTAAAGCCTCTGCCAAATATAAACACCGGTATCCGAGAATTAAAGTCTTGCCAGAACCGGCAACGCCGTGAACAACCCGATGGCCATCCCCCAAACTCCGAGCCAGCTGCTCTTGCTGAACATCCATGATTTTCACAATATCAGGCATGCTTTCGACTAATGTTGGCTCAAGCGCATCTTCACCACTGTCTTCGCCAGCAAACAAGTCATCCTGTATCGACTCAATACGAATTTCAGGAAACAAGTGCCAACGGATGCGATCTATCTGAGGTAAGGTCAATTTATTGCCAAATTGGTAATTGAACATTCCCCATAATCGCTCTTGGAAGTCTTCAGCCGTCGCGCTATCCGTCATTTCATCCTGGCAGATCAACAGGTGGCCGGGCAGGAGCTTGTGGCGATGCTCTTCAGGTATGCCCTTATCGAGCTGCTTGCGCGTTATGTTTGTGAATACCGCGCCATATCCATATGGAAAGCATAATTTTCCCTTATGTTTCCCCATTAGCTGCTTCAACTGAGGGTCGCGCTCAAGCACCTGCAATACTTGGTAGCTGCACTGCCTAGCCTGCTCGATTGGATTACTCACGGTTTTACGCCCAGTAGGCGTTTCAAGTTCAACTTCCGAATGACTAATGCGCTTAATATTTGCTGCCTTCCAGTCTTTAACCTCCAGAAACAGGATGCCGCGTGAAGGGTGCAGGACAATAAAATCAGGGTAACGACGCTTGGCCCCCAAAGGAATGTCAAACCAGCACAAATAGTCGTCCTCAAGAAGCCCCTCAAGGCGTCGAGCAAAGCGTTTTTCACCCGAGGTCATTCGGGAGATACAGGAACTAAGGGAGGGAATTAACTTAGCCATAAATCCCTCTACGCATAAATTGAAAAAACTGACGACCTTCCATGATTGATACTCACATATACAACTTGGTTACTGCCTGCTAGGGCACCTCTGAAAAACTCGACAAAACTCAGGCTTTTGGCAACCCCAAAGCCGCTATATCCAACTCCGAACCCTGCTCATTCAGCCGCCCCAAACAGGGCGCGCGCATTTGTTCAGTTAAGCAATCAAACAGCCCATCGGCAGCGGCCCCAGCTGCCTCACCAGGTTGGGCAACCCAGCCGGCGAGTTTAAGCCCATCGGCGGCGATAGCTCCGGCGCTGAGTAGTGCTTGGCTAATACAGCCCGGATTTAGGCCAACCACCAAAATGACTGGCAGCTTTAGCTCAAGCGCCAACTTCGCCAAACGCTCGCGGGGGTTGAGTAGCTCGCCCCAGGCGCCCACGCCTTCGATCAAAGCGAAATCGTAACGCCCATACAAAGCCCCGCGACAATAACCCGCCAGGCGACTTGCACTTATATTTTTGCCCGCCCTAGCCGCTGCTAAATTGGGGGAATTACAATCGCTAAAGGGATAAGGATTGACCTGCTCATAGTCCAAATCGCCGCTCATGGCCTGTTGTAAGCGCAGCGCATCGCGGCTGCGTAAATCATCGCCACAGGGCTTGGCGCCAATTGCAACCGGCTTTAAGGCTAGGCTTAGCAACCCCGCCGCATTGGCCTGGGCCAATAGCGCGCAGCTGGCCGTGGTTTGGTCCACAGTCCAGTCGCTGGCACTAATAAAAAAGGTGTTCTTCATACCCGGCCTTTCGTGTTACTTAGCCGCATTATAAAAAAACTTATCCTGTTTGGCTTCATTAACCGCCCCCATTAAATCAGCAGCCATTGTGGCATCATCATCCGCCCCACCCAACAGAGGCTCGCGGTTTATTCCCAAACGCTCAAACAACTGGGCATCTTTGCCCTCACCGGGGTTGGCAGCGGTCAGTAATTTATCGCCCAAAAAAATCGAGTTGGCACCGGCCATAAAGGCCATGGCCTGCAGCTCATCGCTCATTTGCTCGCGCCCAGCGGACAGGCGCACATAGGATTTGGGCATAATAATGCGGGCCACGGCAATACTGCGCACAAACTCGATGGGGTCGACATCGTCTATATTTTCCAGCGGTGTACCCTTGATGCGTATCAGCATATTAATCGGTACCGACTCGGGGTGGCTGGGCAAATTGGCCAGGTTTTGCAACAGGCCTATACGGTCGTTCTGATCTTCACCCATGCCTAAAATACCGCCACTGCACACCTTCATTCCCGCAGCACGCACATAGCCTAAAGTCTCCAAACGGTCGCCATAGCTGCGGGTAGTAATAATATCGCCATAGTACTCGGGCGAGGTATCCAGGTTGTGGTTGTAGTAATCCAGGCCGGCCTCGGCCAGTTCATCGGCCTGCTCGGCGCTGAGCATTCCCAAGGTCATACAGGTTTCCAGGCCCATGGCTTTTACCTCGCGCACCATGGCGCTGACATGGGGCATATCTTTTTTCTTGGGTGAGCGCCAGGCAGCGCCCATGCAAAAACGGGTGGCGCCCTTTGCTTTTGCATCCCGGGCCTCAGCCAGCACCTTCTCCAGCTGCATTAAACGCTCTTTTTCAAGGCCGGTATCGTAGCGGGCACTCTGGGGACAGTAGGCGCAGTCTTCTGGGCAGGCACCTGTCTTAATTGAACAGAGGATACTCACCTGCACCTGGTTTGGGTCGAAGTGCTGGCGGTGCACGCACTGGGCCTGAAACATCAATTCGTTAAAAGGCAAGCGGTATAAATCGTCAATTTCGGCACGGCTCCAGTCGTGGCGCAACTCTGGAGCAAAGGGGGTGTCGCTCATGTTAAATCCTTGTTAAATCCAACTTTGGGCTCTGGTACGCAAGCCGCTAATCCCTGCATCATAAAAGCCCCACCACCACTGTCAACCAAAAATGAAAAAATGGTTAACCAAATCAATGGATGCACTTATTCCCCCCAGCTGTCTACTCTGTGGGGCACCGGGCTCGGTGGTGTGTCGGCCCTGTTGGCGAGCACTGCCCTGGCTTGAGGGCTGCTGCCAGCTCTGCGCCCTGCCCCTGGCCAGTGGCGATTGCTGCCCCCAGTGCCTAAAACAGCCACCGCCGTTTCGGGCGAGCTTGTGCCTGTGGCAATACCAGTTCCCCATCGACCGTTTAATTCGCGGGTTTAAATTTCAGCAACAGCGCGCCGCCGCCACCCTACTGGGCCGACAGCTGGGTCTCGCCTTTAGCCAAAGCCTGGCCCAGCGCCCTCTTGGCGATTGGCCCCAGGCCCTGGTCGCCGTGCCCAGCCACTGGCGTCGGCGGTTATTACTGGGCCAGCAACACAGTTACATTTTGGCCCGCCAATTGGCCCGGCAAAGCGGCCTGCCACTGCTGCCGGCACTGGCCAAAATTAAACCCAGCCACAGCCAGCGGGGCCTAAGCCGGCGCCAGCGCCAGCGCAACCTGGCCGGCAGCTTGGCGCTGCGGCGGCCGGTGGCTGGGGCTGGCATTGTGCTGGTGGATGATGTGATGACCACCACCAGCACCGCCAGGGCCGCCAGCCAAGTGCTACTGGATGGGGGCGCGGCCTGGGTTGAAGTGGCCTGTTTGGCCAGAACACCAGAGCTGCATGACCAATCACGCCAAGGTTAAATTGGACACTGGCCGAGGGCCTAGGGGACAATGGACGCCATCGTCCAGCAAGGCTAGCCAGCCTTTGCCACTACAGAGTTTCGCGGGAAGTATTCAATATGAGCAAAAATATCGTTATCAGCGGCACCGGCCTCTATACCCCTCCCTACCAGGTCACCAATGATGAATTGGTACAAGCCCTGAACGACCACGCCGATAAGTTTAACGCCGACAATGCCGCCGCCATCGAAGCCGGCGAAATTGCCGCCAAGGCCAAATCCAGCTCTGAATTTATTGAAAAAGCCTCGGGCATTAAAAACCGCTACGTCTACGAAAAAGACGGCCTGCTGGACATAGACCGCCTGTGCCCACGCATGCCGGCTAAAGCCGAGGAAGAAACCTGCGACCAGGCGCTAATGGCCATCGAAGCGGCCAAGCAAGCCATGGCCGCTGCCAATAAAACCGCCGCCGATATCGACGCGGTTATTGTCAGCTGCGCCTATACCCAGCGCGCCTACCCTGCCATTGCTATCGAGGTGCAAGCCGCACTTGGCATTGAGGGCTTTGGCTTTGATATGTTGGTGGCCTGCTCCGCCGCCACCTTTGCGCTGCAGCGCGCCTATGAGATGGTCAGCACCGGCACCGCCCGTGCAGTACTGTGTATCAACCCCGAACTGGTGTCTTCGCAGTTGGACTACTCAGACCGCGACAGCCACTTTATCTTTGGCGATGTGGCCACCGCTACCATTGTCGAAAGTGACGAGAGCGCCAATGCCGAACACGTTTGGGATGTATTGAGCACCAAGGCCTTCACGTCCTTCTCCAACAATATTCGCTCGAACTTTGGCCACGTGGCCCGGGCCAATGATGTGGAAGCCTTTAGCAAACCCAACCTGTTCCACCAAAATGGCCGCAAAGTGTTTAAAGAGGTTTGCCCACTGGCCGCCGAGCATATGAGCAGCCACCTGGCACAGCACAGCCTGACCCCGCAAGATGTTAAGCGCTGGTGGCTGCACCAGGCCAATATCAATATGAATTTATTTATCAGCAAAAAACTGCTGGGCCGGGATGCCAGCGCCGAAGAGGCACCGACAGTATTGGACGAATACGCCAACACTGCCTCGGCCGGTTCGCTGATTGCCTTCCACAAATATTCCAAAGACCTGCAAGCTGGCGACCACGGGGTGATCTGCTCCTTTGGCGCCGGCTACTCCATCGGCAGCTTGGTGGTGCGCAAACGCTAAATTCAGTTTTGATTCATGGGCGGGCGCTAGCTTAGTTGCGTTAAACTTAGCTGAACAAAAACACTAGGAGCCCGCCCATGGAGCAAATCAGCCACTTCTCGGCCACCATGACCGAGTTATTTCTTAATTACACCCCGCGTTTTTTACTCGCCCTTGGCACCTTAATCATAGGCCTGTGGCTGATTGGTATTGTGGTCAAAATTGTCGCCAGCGGCATGGGCAAATCCAATCAAGAGCCCACCTTAATTAAATTTGTCAGTAACCTGGTGGAATGGGGCCTCAAGGCCTTACTGGTACTGAGTGTGGCCTCAATGGTGGGGATTGAAACCACCTCGTTTATTGCCGTGCTCGGCGCCGCTGGCCTGGCGGTGGGTTTGGCGTTACAGGGCAGCCTGGCCAATTTTGCCGGCGGCGTGTTAATCATGCTGTTTAAACCCTATAAAGTAGGCGACTTGATTAAAGCCCAGGACGAGATGGGTTTTGTCAAAGATATTCAGATCTTTGTCACCATTTTAACCACTTTCGACAATAAACAGGTGATCATTCCCAATGGGGCCGTCAGCAATGGCAATGTGGTGAACTACAGCGCCGAGGGCCAATTGCGGGTGGATTTAACCATCGGCATTGATTACAAAGCCGATATTACTAAGGCCAAGGCGGCAATTATGGAAGTGATGCAAGCCCACCCCAAAGTTTTGGACACGCCGGCACCTTTTGTGGGGGTTGATGCGATGGGCGACAGCTCCGTCAATTTAGCGGTTTGGCCTTGGTGTACCCCGGAAGATTACTGGGATGTGTATTTTGATATTAACGAGCAAATGAAATTAGCGCTGGATAAAGCCGGTATTAACATTCCCTTCCCCCAGCGCGACGTACACGTTTACAACGCACGCTAAACCCAATTATTCACTGGCCAGCTGAGCCAATTCAGCGGCCAGTGCACGCAGCTGCCAGGGCCGTAGCTGTAACTTCTCGGCCAGCAGCAGGGCCTCTTGGGCGTATTCCCGGGCCTTAGTTTTATCGCCCCTGGCCAGTTCTATTTTTGCCAGCAGCCGCGGCACTTGATAGTCGTGGGGATTAACCGTGTGGGATTCGCGAATTAATTCCAAGGCCTTATCATAGCTTTTGTTTTTAATCTCCAGCTCTGCTAAGTGGTGACGCAGGCGGCTGGCAGAGCTGGGCATATGCTGCATGGTTTGCAAATACATCAGGCCCGATTCTTCTTCGCGGGCACTGCTGCGGTATTGGTGAGCCAGGGCCTGAAAGCTAAACAAGGGGATCGCCTGGTGCAAATTAAAACGCTTAAGCAGCGTGCGATAATGTTCGCTCACTTCCTCAAAGCCCTTAAAACCAGCCAGCTCATCGTAGGAGAGATACCAGCCTTTAAACAGATCGCGCAATGCCGCCCGGGCAGCCACCAGGCCTATCGACTGGCTGTTCTCTTCGGGGTAGCGCTTAAAATCCCAGCCCAACCACTGGTTGCGGGCCCGCTCTAACTGCTCGACCAAGCCGTAGACACCCAGGCGTTTTTCGTTGGCCATGGACAGGTATAGGTTCTTTTTGGGTGCACCGAGTTGCTTTAAGAACTTGGCCGCTTCGGCCTCTAATTTGTGCTCTTGCCACCACAGCATAGGGCTGACCGAAATATAGCTGTTAAAGCTTTCGGGCTGGGTAAACAGGCTGTAAATCGCAAATACGCCGCCGATAGACTGGCCCATTAGAATCTCGTAATCGGCCATGCGGTACTGTTGACGCAGCTGGGGTTTTAGCTCGGTTTCGAGAAACTGTAAAAACTGCTCTGCCTCACCGTCGCTGTTTTTGCCGAAATCTGGGCGCATTTGGCGCCGGTAGCTCTGCTCATCGCCCCGCCCCAGGCCCACCACGATTAGCTCGGGAATTAATTGGCTATTGCTTAAATCTTCGACCAGGCCAGTGTAGGCATGAAAGTGATAGCCGCCATTGAGCAGATACAATACCGGGAAGTTAGCCTGGGGCTGGCTGTAATAGGAAGGGGGCAGATAAATCTGGTAGTTGCGCTTATTCCCCAATACCTTGGAATCTACGCTAAACCGCTGGCCAATGGTGTAGTAATCGACGCTGGGCTCGGGTTTTACCTCCGGCTGAGCTTGCACCTCTTCAGCTTGGGCCC
>JAOXRV010000059.1 GCA_025800435.1 Cellvibrionaceae bacterium
TGCCCGATCCCTACTACGGCGGCGAGGATGGCTTTGAGCAGGTGTTGGATTTGCTAGAGGCCGCCACCACCGGCCTATTGGCGGATATTTGTCAGCGCCGCGGCTTAACCCAGCCCAGCGGGGCCTGATAATGCTGCAACAGCAGGTAGCCCTAGACCACCTTAATACCTTGGCCTTGCCCTGTGTGGCCGATTACTACTGGCCGGTGACGAACGCCGCTGAAATTGAAACGGCCCTTGCCTGGTACCGGCAGCAGCAGTTACCGCTGTTGGTGCTCGGCGGTGGCAGCAATGTTATTTTGCCCGCTCACTTCCCCGGCCTGGTGATTCATATGCAAAACCAGGGCTTTGTGGTCGAGGGTGATCAGGTTCGCGCCCAGGCTGGGCAAAACTGGCACCAGTTGGTGGCTGCCTGCTGTCAGCAGGGCCGTTACGGTTTAGAAAACCTGGCCTTAATCCCGGGCAGTGTCGGCGCCGCCCCAATTCAGAATATCGGCGCCTATGGGGTAGAGCTAAAAGATATTTTTCTCAGTCTTAAGTGCATTCGTATCGACAGTGGCGAGTGGGAAACGTTGAACTTGCAAGACTGTCAGTTCACCTACCGCGAAAGCGTGTTTAAAAACCCCGCCAGCCCCAGGCGATTAATTAGCGAAGTTAGCCTAAAGCTCAGCCGTGAGCCCAAATTAACATTGGCCTACCCAGGGCTACAGCAACAGCTGGCAGAGCAGGGGCTAGAGCCCGCAGCGGCTAGCCCCCAACAGGTATTTAACGCGGTATGCAGCTTGCGCCAAAGCAAACTGCCCGACCCGGCCGAGTTAGCCAATGTGGGCAGTTTTTTTAAAAACCCGGTGATTGATGCGGCCCAGCATCGAATATTAAAGCAGCGTTACCCCGATTTAGTGAGCTACCCGGCCGGTGCGGATTTTAAACTGGCCGCCGGCTGGCTAATTGATAAGGCCGGCTGGAAGGGCGAGCGCCGTGGCCCGGTTGGGGTGCACAATAAACAGGCTTTGGTACTGGTTAACCACGGCGGTGCCAGCAGTGCCCAGTTGATGCAGCTGGCCGGGGCGATTGAGGCGGATATCCGCGAAAAATTTGGGCTTAGCTTGGAGCGCGAGCCGCGCTTGATCGATGCCGAGGTTGGCCGGGCGTGAGCGAAGACAAGAAAACCCCCAGTAAACAAGAACGCAAAAAAGCCCAGGCCGAAGCGGCCAGCGCAAAAAAAGTTGCGGCCAGGGTCAATGCCGAGGGCTATGCCCCAGCCCCCGCCGAAGGCTGCCAGTTTGACCACAAAACCTTTTTAAAGCAGCTGACCCAGCGCCCGGGTATCTACCAAATGTACGATGCCGAGGACCGCATTTTATACGTGGGCAAGGCCAAAAACTTAAAAAACCGGGTGGCCAGTTATTTTCGTGCCAGCGGCTTAAACAATAAAACCGTAGCGCTGGTGGCGCGCATTGCCCGCATTGATGTAACCATGACCGGCACCGAGGTCGAAGCGCTGATTCTTGAGCAAAACCTGATTAAATCTCAGCGCCCGCCGTTTAATATCTTGCTGCGCGATGATAAATCTTACCCCTATGTATTTTTATCCGCCCACGAGGATTACCCACGGGTGGCCATGCACCGGGGCGCTAAGCGTAAAAAGGGCGAGTATTTTGGGCCCTTTCCCAATGTCATGGCGGTTAAAGACAGCCTGAACTTTTTGCAAAAAACCTTTCGCGTGCGCCAGTGCGAAGACTCGGTGTTTGCCAACCGCAGCCGGCCCTGTTTGCAATATCAAATAAAGCGCTGCGACGGCCCCTGCGTGGGTGCCATTAGCGCCGAAGATTACCAGCGCGAAGTGCGCCATACGCGGATGTTTTTACAGGGCCAAAGCGATGAAATTTTAGATGAGCTGGCCGACCGTATGGAGGCCGCCTCCCAAAATCTGGAGTTTGAAACCGCCGCCCTCTACCGCGACCAGATCAGCGCCCTGCGCAGCTTGCAAAGCCAGCGGGTGGTGGAATCGGGCAGTGCGGATGTGGATGTAATTGCCCTGGCCCTCGATGGCGGCGGCTGTTGTATCCACCTATTGTATATTCGCCAGGGCCGTATCTTGGGCAGCAAAAGCTACTACCCCAAAGACAGTTTGGATGGCGGCGAGGCGGGTTTATTGAATGAATTTGTGGCCCAGTACTATTTGGGTAATAAGGGCCGGGATATTCCCAAAGAGGTAATCTTAAGCCACCCCCTGGACGACGCCGAGCTATTGAGTAAGGCCATGGCCGAAAGCTTGGGCAAAAAGGTTAAGTTTAGCCACAGTGTGCGCAGCAGCCGCCAAAACTGGCTCAATTTAGCCGCCAGTGCGGCGGCGCAAAATTTAAAATCCCACTTGGCGCGCAAACAAAACCTGAGCCAGCGCTTTGAATTATTGCAAGAGCGCTTGCAGCTGGAGTCTATTCCCAATCGTATTGAATGTTTTGATATCAGCCACAGCAGCGGCGAGTTGACCGTGGCCAGCTGTGTGGTATTTGGCCAAGACGGGCCGATTAAATCGGACTACCGGCGCTTTAATATTGACGATATAACCGGCGGTGACGATTACGCGGCAATGGAGCAAGCCCTGAGCCGCCGCTACCAGCGCATTCAGCAAGGGGAGGGGATGCTGCCGGATATTTTGCTGATTGACGGCGGCAAAGGCCAGGTCACCCAGGCTAAAAATGTGCTGGCCGAGCTTGGGGTGCAAGATGTCATGATTATTGGCGTGGCCAAGGGCAGCACCCGCAAGGCCGGCTTTGAGGTATTGCATATGGCCGCCACTGGCCAGGAGTGGGTGCTGGACAGCAGTGCACCGGAGCTGCACCTGATCCAGCAGGTGCGCGACGAGGCCCACCGCTTTGCGGTCACCGGCCACAAGGCCCGGCGAGATAAACAGCGGCGCACCTCAACCCTTGAGGATATCCCCGGGGTGGGTCCAAAGCGCCGGCGCGAATTATTGCGCCACTTTGGCGGCCGCCAACAAGTGCTGGGGGCCAGTGTGGAAGACTTGGCCAAGGTGGATGGCATTAGCCGCAAGTTGGCCGAAGACATCTACGCCGCCATTCACAGCGAATAGGATAGGACACTCGCTGGTCTTTAAGGGCCGAATCGGGTAGGCTGCTAAACTTCGGTCTTTTAGTTAATAACTGGCCCTAAACTGTTGATTTATTAAGCGAAAGGCCAAAACCAGAACACGCCATGACCCTAGCCAACCAATTGACCCTGCTGCGCGTTGCCCTGATTCCGGTGATGGTGTTGGTATTTTTTCTGCCCTTTCCCTGGAGCTACCCGGTAGCGGCTATTATCTTCGCCCTGGCCGGTATTACCGACTACTTCGACGGCTATGTGGCCCGCCGCTACAACCAGCACACCGCCTTTGGGGCGTTTTTAGACCCGGTGGCCGATAAGCTGATGGTGGCGGTGGCGCTGGTGTTATTGGTGCAGGCCCACGCCAGCATTTGGCTGACCATACCTGCAATTGTAATTATTGGCCGCGAGATTGTGATCTCGGCCCTGCGCGAGTGGATGGCCGAAATGGGCGACCGCACCAGTGTGGCGGTATCGTTTATTGGCAAGGTTAAAACCGCCGCCCAAATGGGCTCCATCACCGCCTTGCTGGCCTTCCCTGCTGACGCAGATGTCTGGGTGGTCGATGGCGGTTATATCTCCCTCTATATTGCCGCCGGCCTCACCCTCTACTCCATGGTTATCTACCTGCGCGCCGCCTGGCCCTCCCTGCGCCCTTAAGCTTTAGGGCGATAAACTCGGGTGTGGTATCACCCCATCTCGCTCAAACCCCTCGCGAACAAACCCATACGCCGCACCGCCGTGGTGGCCAAACCAACAGCGCTCGCGCTCAAAGCAAATATTCCAGTGTTGTTGCTCGGCCGGCTGCGGGCTGGCAAAGGCGCTGGGGTTCAGCGCCGCCACATTGTGTTTGCCGCTGAGCCGGCCACTGGTGCGCTTATAAGTTGTGTACCAATTGCACCACGATTTCGCGGGGGGCACCGGGGAAGTGTCCGCTACGTTCCAAAAAGCCGCTGACCGCGTATTCTTTATCAAACAGATTATGCACATTTACTTTTAGCAGGGTGTCTTGCCACTGGGTTTGCCAGCTCATATCAAATACGGTGTAAGGCTGCACACGCTGTCCATTAAAACTAAATTGTTCACTGACATAATCCACTCCAAACGCAAACGCCGAATTAATGCTGTCAATATCGAAACGGGTCCATAAACCGGCTTGATGCTCAGGCGCGTTCGCAAAGCGGCTGCCGTCGCCAAAGGTGTTGCGCAAAGAATCTCCGGCAACCCCTTTAACCACACGGGTATCGTTATAGGCGTAGTTAGCGGTAATGGTCCAACTGCGGCTTAAATCGCCGACTAGGGTCAACTCCAGGCCCTGCGCCTCAACTTCGCCAATATTGATCAGTGAAGGAATGCCATCACCGGGGATATCGGCTGTATCGCTGGGGTTTTGTTGTACGACATTCTGCTTGTCAATTTGATACAGGGCCGCAGTTGTCATAATGCGGCCGTCGAGCCATTCGCTTTTAACACCTAGCTCAATCTGCTTGCCAGTTTCAGGCTCAAGTGGCCGCTCATCGGCCACCTCGGCCTGGGCCCCAACGGTAGCTGGGTTAAAACTCTCCGAGTAATTTAAATAAACGGTTGCCGATGCCAACGGCTGGTACAGTAGGGCTATCCGCGGTGTCACGCTACTGTCATCAAAGCTGTAGCCCGAGGCCTTGTCGGTATTATCGAAACTGTCATAACGTAAGCCCGCCATCAGCGACCACTGGGGGTTAAACTGCCAAAAATCTTGCAGGTACACGCCCCAGCGCCTGGCCTTGGCACCATCGCGATTTAAATCTCTGAGCTTGTATTGGCTGGGGTCAGTGAGCCCATAGTCTAAATTAAAGATATTTAGGTCGCGCACACCGTCTTTGGCGTAGCGTGCGCGTAAATAATTATACTCTGTATCGACATCGTGAAAATCCACTCCGAACAATAACTGGTGCTGGTCCGCGCGGCCATCCAGACTCAGCACAAAATCGCTGGTGAAGCTAGTTTCGGTATTGGCGCGGTATTGGTCGCGGTATTCTCGCCGAATCACCTGATCGGCGGCATTGGCCACCCCGTCGCCATTAACATCTACCCAGCCGCGCGGCTCGTGGTATTTTTGATAGCGCTCATTATCCAGATAACGCAGGGTTGTGGTATTGCGCAGCTGTTCGTTAAATTGATGTTCGACACCCAGCTGCACCACCCAGGCCTCTAAATCTTGAAAGTCTGAGGCTTCGTTGGTGTTATAGGCCGGGTCAACTAAAAACTGACCGTCATCGTCCACCGGCACGCCACGAAAACGATTGCCGCCAAGGTCTTGGTTAATATAATCCACCGTGGCGGTTACGCTGCTGTGCTCACCGAGATTAAACAACAAGCCCCCGGCCAACTCTAAGTTCATTTCATCGGCGTTGTGGCGGAAGCTGTCAGCCTCTTCATAAAAGGCACCGATGCGGTAGGCAAGGCGGTCACTAAGGCCACCGCTGGCCTCCACTGAGCCACCTAGGGTGTCGTGGCTGCCAGTGCTCAAGGCCAGCTCCAGCGCCTCATCAAAGCTCGGCTTTTTGGTAACATAATTAATCATGCCGCCGGGTTCACCGCCGCCATATAGAGCTGACGCCGGGCCCTTAAGCACCTCTACTCGCTCAACATTAAACAATTGGGGAACACTAAAACCGGAATACGGATCGCCGCGAACGCCGTCGTAAAACACGTTGGCTGAGTCGCGAAAACCGCGAAAGGTTACGCCGGAGTAACTGAACTCACTAACCCCGGCAATCGAGCGATATAAATCGGTAATATCCCGTGCGGCCTGGTCATCGATTAATTGGGCTGACAGCACCTGCGCCGATTGGGGCAGCTGCAGCTGCGAGAGCTCGATTTTTGAACCGATACTGGTTTGCTTTTGTAGGTAGAACTGCTGGGCGCGGCCGTACACCACTACTTCTTCAATTTCCGTGGATAGGGCGACGGGGCTAAACAGATTGAGGGCGGCGGCGCTTAGGGACAAAACGGTTGGGGTGGTAAATTGCATATTCTCTCCAGCTGGGTACGACAAGTCGGCGGTATAACACCGCGTAAAACGAAATTGTAGCAATTATCATTATCATAGCTTTAAAGTTCAAGACTTAGCGCTGTTCTGCCTTATTATTTTCAACAGATACCCTGGGTTTCGCGGTCACCGCCGACTCGGCAAAGGCCGTGGCCAGCTCCTGGGAGGCGTAAAAAATACCCCGCTCTAAGGTGGAGCCAAAGCGTGAGCCATAGGCCAGGGGCGGGTAGCGAAAGGGGGTGGACAGTAGGTAAGAGAGCCCCTGGCAGTCACGGGGAATGGGGGGCTTGGTTTGTTCTAATAGCGCTTCCAGGCGGTTTTGTTCGGCGGCATTGTCGGTAATGCTGCTGTATTAAGATTTAGGCCAGATACTGCCAGGGGTTTTGGGCTTGGGCTTGGGCTTGAGCTGGCGCTGGCCGCCGGGGCGGGGCAGGCCTTTGTGGGTGTATAGATAGTACTCTTCAACCTTGGTTCTGGCCCAGGGGGTGCGGCGCAAGAATTTAAGGCTGCTTTTAATTGATGGGTCGCTTTTAAAACAGTTGATATTGATGGCCCGGGCCAAGCTGGCCCAGCCGTGCTGATCCACCAGCTCGGTTAATAGGGCCTCTAGCTTAATACCGTGCAGGGGGTTATTGGGCTGGTCTTGGCTCACCGTGTATTGCCTTGTTGCTGTAAAAGGCCCAGAGCCTAGCGCCTGGGGCCGGTGCTGGCAAGGGCGCCGCTCGCTATCGCTGGGGCAATCCAGTAAGATGCGCGCTTCTTTGCCGGGCTTATACCGGCACCCGGCGCACGCCCCCATTTGAGTTGTCTATGTCTTTCACCCAGCTCGGCCTTGCCGATACCCACAGCCACACCCTGAGCGAATTGGGCCACACCCAGCCCACCAATATCCAGCGCCAGGCCATTCCCGCTATTTTAGCCGGTGAGGACATTATTGCCGCCGCACCCACTGGCACCGGTAAAACCGCCGCCTTTAGCCTGCCTATTTTGCAGCAGCTAACAGGGGCTAAGGCCCGGCCCAAATATATTCGCGCCCTAATTATATGCCCCACCCGCGAGCTGGCCTGTCAGCTAGAAGATAATATCAAAGCCTATGGCAAGGGTTTGGGTTTGCGCACCGCCGCCGCCTACGGCGGGGTAGATACCGAGCCCCAAAAGCAAACTTTAATAGAAGGGGTGGATATATTAATTGCCACACCGGGGCGCTTATTGGATTTAAGTAATCAGCGCGCGGTGCGCTTTGATGAGCTGCAAACCCTGGTGCTGGACGAAGCCGACCGCATGCTCAATATGGGCTTTATCGATGAGATAAAACGCCTGCTGGAGCGCCTGCCCGAAGCCCGTCAAAACCTATTGTTTACCGCCACCATGGGCAACAGCATCCGCCAACTGGCCAAAGATTTTATGTGGCAGCCGCGCGAGATCAGCGCCAGCCCCAAACACAAAGCGGCGGCCACCATCGAGCAGTGGCTGGTGACGGTGGATAAAGATCAAAAATCGGCCCTGCTAAGCCAGCTGATAAAAGAGCAGCAGTGGCAGCAGGCACTTATTTTTATTCGCACCAAACACGGCGCCGCCAAATTGGTCAGCCAACTGGCCAAGCGCGGCATCGAGGCCGACTCGATTCACGGCGACCGCAGCCAGGCCATGCGCAGCAAAGTGCTGGCTGCCTTTAAGGCCGGCGAGTTTAAATACCTAGTGGCCACCGATGTGGCCGCCCGGGGTTTGGATATAGAACAGCTGCCCCAAGTGGTCAACTACGACCTGCCGTTTATTACTGATGAGTATATCCACCGCATTGGCCGTACCGGCCGGGCCGGCAGCGTGGGGGAGGCCATTAGCCTGGTGTCTAAAGATGATTTTAAACACCTGTGCGCCATCGAAAGCCGCCTTGGGCATATTATTGAGCGGCGCGAGGTAGCGGGCTTTGCCCCTAAGAAAGTGGTGCCGGTTTCTATTTTAAACTATGTGCCTAAAAACCAACGCGGCGATAAAGCGGCTAGCCCCAAACCCGAGAGCAAACGCCCAGGAAAACCCAAGGGCAAGCGCCCCGCCAATAAAGACAACAAAAAGCCGGCTAAAAACCCCAGTAACAAGCAGACTGGGCCCTGGCCACAAAAGCCAACTAAGCCAGCCGCCAAGCCCTTTAACCCTTGGAGCAAAGACTAAGGGTGGCATTGGCGCCCATTGCACAAAATACACACAAAATAATTAACAGCAGTGGAGTCTCAAGGCGTGGCGACAATACTGCCCCCTTAATAAGCTATTTAGATGCCTAATCAATAAAATAGCTTATTAAATTACGGGATAATGAGCCGGTATGAGCACCTGGATCAATAACAACCCGTAAATGACAGGCCGCCCCTACCGCTAGAGGGCCGTAGCCCAAGGCGAGGGTCACCAAGAGGTTTAGGGAAAAATCCTGCCTAAAAAATAAACGTATAAATAGGCGGGGTAAGCTTATCCTTGACAGGGAATTCCTACGCCCTAGAATAGCCGCTCGGTTTGGCGAGGGCCTTTATCAAACGGGGCGCTAGCTAGCCTAAGTGTCAGAAAGTACTAGGAATTTTCTGGAATATCGGCTAGAATCGCCGGCCTTATTGGCGCGATGTCAGAGTGGTTATGTCACGGACTGCAACTCCGTTTACTCCGGTTCGATTCCGGATCGCGCCTCCACTTTCCTCTATACGGCCTCTGCGGTATAGAACCCAAGCCTGGCCAAGCCAGCACAAGCACCCAAGGTGCTGATAAAAGTAGGGCCGCCATACCTACTCTAAAAAATACCCCTCGAAGCCCGGGTGGTGGAATTGGTAGACGACGCGCAGGAAGCGCTAGTGCAGCGAGAGCAGGAGCGGTAGCTGCCACAGAAGTCAGCGCGTTTAGCGCTGATAAAAGTAGGGC
>JAOXRV010000069.1 GCA_025800435.1 Cellvibrionaceae bacterium
CGGATGCTGGTTGGCGCCGTTCTCGCGCTCTTGGGTTGTTGTCGCGATAGCCCAGAGGCGCTCTAAACGTACCTTTTTCAGATCGCCTTGGTTGAGTTGCTGCATCTGAGCGAGGATGCGATTGCGCTCCTTCTCTAGTGATTGCAAGCGCGCCAGTACATTTTGCACTTGGCTATGTTGGTCGGTGTAGCGGGCGCGCAGTTGAGTCAGCTCCGCCATGACGTGAATAATCGACTCTTCGATCTTCCCCACCACGGGGTTTGTTTGGGAAAGGCGCAGCGCTAGACTGGCTTGGGCGGCTTTCGCACCGTCTAACTCAATCCGGCGCTCCGCCCGGTAAGCTTGCAGCTCAGCTAGGCGTGCCACATTGGCGCTGTGCAGGCGCGGGAGTTCACTGGCAAAGCGGTTCTTGTATTCGGCCAGTGCTTGCTCTGCGGTTTGCAGGTCTGCACGGCGGCCTTCGAGCTCTTTCGAGAGAAAGCTTTCTGACTGGATAATGGAGGAGCGCTGAGGGGCCAGAACGCGCTCGACAAAGCGCATACTCACCATCGCCAGTGTCTCCTTCATCGCGCTTTTTTCTTGAGCGTGATAGGAAATTTTGATCAGGTTATCGCCAACGAGTCGAGCCGTCAGTGAGCGCGATAGCTCCGCGATCACCGCGGCTTTTTTCTCCTCATCCATCTCTTCGCTGATGAGTTTTCGCTGCCAAGCGACGCTTGCCAAAATATGGCGGCTATGTAGCAGCGCGTTGAGTGCTTCCATCCGGTCACGTAGGTTGGTGGCGATTGAGAGGTCTTCTAGGAAGGGGTTATGCTCTGCGGCTTCTTGGAACAGTATTGTTGTGCTGGTTTCATACTTTTTGGGCGAAAGAATGCCAACGGCTAAACCCACAAACGGCATCAGCAAGATCGGCATTGCGATCAGATAGCGGCGTCGCCATGCAGCCCAAAGCAGGGATGAGATATTTTTAACCAGCGAACTGCGAATCATGGTCTGCTCCTTCTCTCGCGTGTTGATCGCTTAGCGATGCACTCTGACTTGGTCTGCTTGCAAGCGCGGCGATAGCATCACTTCGTTGTGGAACGTTTGTTGGCTGAGAAATACGCTGATGTGCTGGCAACGCTGTATCGCGATGGCCGCTGCGGTATAACGGTTTTGATGCGCAGCTGGCGCGCATGCGAGATAGAGCGGCGTCGCTTGTTGTTTGGCGAACTCCAGTAGGCGCTGCTGTTCGGTTGGCTTTAGCTCGTGACGATCAGGCTCGAAGGAGAAATAGAGATCTGTTGATGTGGCATTTGATGTTTCACTGCGCGCACTGGCCAGCAATTGTTCAATGCTGATCGGGCCTTGGCTGTCAGGCGCGATCTCCGTAAGCGCTAGTTGAGATGGCTTTAACTGTGTCATGCAGCCGGCTAGTGGTAGGGTGCCGAGCAGGAAGATCACGTGTTTGGTGTGGTGTCGTAGCAATTTCATCGCCTGCGTCCTCAGAATTTTTATCTTGATTGAGTTATTGCAGGCTTTGGGCCAAGTCGTATTATTTGGTTATAAACGCAGGTATGGCGGGGTCTGTAGAGGTGTGGGCGTGGATCTTTAGATGCTGTTTTTAGCCGTTGAAAAACCGCTGCTTTCAGCTTGCATCGCAAAATGCGAAAACAGGAGCAAAAAAAGAGCCGCTGGCGTAGGCGACTCATTTTGCGAATTTACAGCGCGCGCAGAATATCCTTTAACTCATCTGCACGGCGGGTCCAGCTCTCAGATTGAACACGAGCTTGGCGCTGCTGACGCGTAACCTGTTGGTAGTGGTGCTGATCGTGGATATTGTTTAAGGCTTGTGCAAAGTCGCTGGCGCTTTTACCTGTATGTACTAAATCACGATAGCCTTCGAGTGCTGGAAACTCGGTTGTCACCACCGGGCTGCCTGCGGCAAGGTACTCGCGCAATTTAAGTGGATTACATGCCGCAATCTGCTGATTGTCTTTAAAGGGTAGCAGTCCTGCATCCCAGTGCTGGCTATAGTGGGGGAGTTCATCATGTGGTTTAGGACCTAGCAGTTGAATATTGGGCTCGGCGCTAAGGGCGCTCGTATCAACGCTAGCAGGGCCAATGAGAATAAACTTCCAATGCGGGAGCTTACGCGCTGTTGCGACCATCAACTGCTGATCAAACCATCCGGCAATCGCACCATAAAATCCGGCCACGGGGCCTGTGGGGAGGTCGCTAGCGGCGTCACATGGCGTGGCGAACAGGTCGTAATCAACGCCATGGGGCAGTGTCATCGTTTTATAGGCAGGAAACTTCTGCGCCAGTTTGCTGCTGGCCGCAATAATCAGCTGGCTCTTTGCTGCAAGCTCCTGTTCCATCTGAGCTACGGGTTCATGATCAACGCCGTCGAGTGCTGCGAAGTCGTCGCCGCAATAGTAAACAGTGGCGCGCTCACCGAGCTTTCCCACAACATCGACGGCTGAGGGAAGTGAAGTCCAGAGTAAGTGCCCTCGTGATTGCCCAATGACGGGCGCGAGTGTGTGCGTTAGCAACTGGCTGTTGACCCGGCGCGCCGTGGCACTGCCGGGAAATGGCAGTGCAAGTGGATTGACAAGGTGTGGGGTGAGCGTCGCTGGGTGTATTGGGCGTTTCTCTCTTAATGCCCACAGTTTATGCCAAGCGCGTTTAAGGTCTCGTGAGTTCAAACGTGGGCGGCGCAAGCCCAGTGAATTAACCCAAACAATCTCTTGTTCGTGCAGCATCTGCTTGATCAAGTGTTGTGTGCTACTTGGGTGCTGCCCCCAATCTTCGCCAAACACCAGCATATCGATACTCATGCCGCACGCTCCTTAGCTGCTGCTAACGCGGTTGCGCGGCAGGCAGGCTGATCTCGTTCGGTGACATCCAACGGTTTTAGTACTTTGGCTGGCACGCCGCCCGCCATAACAAAGGGCGGTAAACTACGAGTCACAACGCTGCCAGCGGCAACAATCGTACCTTCGCCAATCGTAACCCCTTTCATAACGGTGACCCCAGAGCCTAGCCAAACATCACGTTCAAGGATAATGTCGCCGACTTGGTCATCGGTATCGGGGAGGCCCTGCGCACGAGCGGTTGGGTCGATGGGGTGGCCCGGATACCCAGCAAGAAAGCCACGCCCCGCGATACGTACGTTGTCGCCGATTACCACCTTTGTACCAACGGCGATGGTGGTTTGCCACGCGATCCCAACATTGTTACCGATGATCAGTTGCGGCGTCTCTTGGCTACGCCAGCGACCAGAGAAGGTTGTTTGACCGCAAATGCGGCAATTGCTACCCATCTTGATGATTAAGCTCCCTTGCACTAATGGCAGACCGCCATAGAGGTAAAGGCGTTTGCATGTGCCCGCCAAACGGGTTTTGAACAGCGGTGTCCAGTAGCAGACGCGCGCAACACTGGCACTGAGTGTGGCAAGTGCATGATGCGCCACCCACAGTGGTTTAAACAGCCAGCGCGGGGCTGGAATCTCAAAGTGATGGAGTGTGTTGTGGCTGTTTTTCAGAATAATAGCCAGTGGGTGGTCAGCGCTTTTTACCCACTGTTTTAGCTGCTGTAATCTATTCATTCGACGGTCACCGATTTAGCTAGGTTGCGGGGCTGGTCCACATCTGTGCCAAGGGCTAATGCTGCGTGATAGGCGATCAGCTGGAGCGCGATGGCATAGAGAATTGGACTGAACGGGCTTTCAAATTCCGGTAGCTGTAGCGTTTCAATATGAGCGGGAAGGTTTTGTAAGCTTTGCTGCTCGCCAAGCACGATACAGCGTGCGCCGCGTGCCGCGACCTCCTCCATATTGGCAAGTGTTTTTTCGAGAAGCTGATTCTTAGGTGCTAGCACAAATACCGGCACGCCCTGCTCGATGAGTGAAATAGGGCCATGTTTCAGCTCTCCCGCCCCAAAGCCTTCCGCGTGTAGATAGCTGATCTCTTTGAGCTTGAGTGCTCCTTCCAGTGCGAGCGGAAAGTGTGCGCCACGGCCGATGAAGAACGCGTTCTTACAGTTTTTCAGGCTTTGGCCAATATGCTTGCAATGCCCTTCTAGTGTTAACGCGTGTGCGACTAACCCAGGGAGGGCTGTGAGGTCTAGCTGTAGTTGATAGTTTTCTGTGAAGGTATGTTGGTTGCGGCAACTGGCGGCATACACGGCC
>JAOXRV010000076.1 GCA_025800435.1 Cellvibrionaceae bacterium
CTTTGGTTTTCAAGCTTGGGGTTTTCGCTGACGCCGTTATTGTCGCCGTCAAACTGGTCGCGTTTATCGTATTGCGCAACCAGGGTTAGGCCGGTGGCTTCATCGGCCGACAGGATTGAGCCCATCGCCACCGCTTTGCGAAAGCCATCTTCGCCGCCGGCCACTTCAATTTTGCCGCCGGTTTCGGTCGCCTCCATAGACACTAGGTTAATGGTGCCGCCAATGGCTTCGGGGGCGGTCAGCGAGGCGCCGGCGCCGCGCGCAATTTCAATACTTTCTAGCCCCGCCGAGGCGGCCGCGTCCAGGCCGTAAAAGCCCGACAGCATGGTGTGCAGGGGAATGCCGTCCACTAAGATGGTGGTGTGCTCACCGCGCAGGCCGTTAAGCATAACCCGCTTGACCCCACACATGGAGCATTCGTTATTGACCCGGACGCCAGGGGCATCGGCCACTGCGGCGGTGAGGTTGACCGCATTGCTGCGCTCAATCACGACGCTGGAAAGTACCTCGGTTTTTTGGGTGACATCTTTCAGTGCGCCGGCTTCGTAGAGGCGACGGCGCAGGCCGATCACGGTCACTTCCTCACTGGCCGCTTCGCGGTTGCTTTGGCTATTGCTGGCAAGGGTTTGAGCGTAAAGTAGGGGGGCTTGGCCTAAGCTGCTCAGGCTTGTAAGGCAGCCAAGGGCTAGGTATCGGGCCTGGCGTTGCATAATTAACTCCCAAGGTTGGCGGTGTTTAGGGTGCGGGAATGGTCTTGAGCCGCAGGGAGTATATACAAATGGGAATCATTATCAATAG
>JAOXRV010000086.1 GCA_025800435.1 Cellvibrionaceae bacterium
ATTGGCGTAGTAGGGGCCGCTCAAATTGGCGCGGTCACTGGGCGGCAAAAAGCGGCCGGCCCAAACCTGGAACATATCCGAGAACTTTACCTTAACCACACCATCGAGCACCCGAATACCGTCGCAGCTGCCGTCGCTGCCCGTCTCACATTCGGTATTCAGCTCAATATCGACCATTTCGTGCACCTTGCCATTGAGATAAAAGCGCAAGCTACTCAAGGCAAAATCAGTGCTATCCACTTCGGGGCCATCTCTATATTCCACTTCGTTGTATTTGACCTCGGTGCGCAAGCCCATTCCCACGGTCAGCGAACGCACCTCGTCAATTTTAATTTTGGCACCTGCCCACACTGGGCTGGCCACTGCGGCCGCCAGCAAACTGCTAATCACTAGTTTTTTACTCATTTCTCTCATCCTTGTTTGATACTGCGGTTTACACTTTAAATCCGGCCACTTCCTGGCGCATATTATGGGCAGCGCCATCAAGTTCTTTAGAATGCTCCTGTAATAGCAAGCTGCGCTCATCAATATCGCGGGCAATCTCGGCCACACTGGTAACATGGGCGGCAATATCTTCACTAACCTGTAGCTGCTGCTCGGTAGCCGAGGCAATTTGACTGTTGAGCTGGTGAATTTTAACCACCGAGTCTTCCACCCCCTCAAATGCCTGGCGCGCTTCGAGCAGCTGGCCATTGGCCACCCGAATGCGCTCATCGCTGCTGGTCATGGCCTGGGTGGCCAACTTGGCTTTTTCGCCCAGGGTTGAAATCATTTGCTCAATCTCGCCGGTAGAATCTTGGGTGCGGCGCGCCAGTGAGCGCACCTCGTCGGCGACCACCGCAAAGCCCCGCCCTTGCTCGCCAGCTCGGGCCGCTTCAATTGCCGCATTTAACGCCAATAAATTGGTCTGCTCGGCAATGCCTTTAATCACCTCTAACACCGCACCTACCCGGCTACTTTCTTCGGCCAACTCATTGATAATAGCGGCGGAATCTTGGGCCTCTTGTTGCAGGCGCTCAAACTCAGATACAGTGTTATTTAGGATAGTCTCGCTGCGGTGGGCAAATTTTTCAGTATCAGCCGCATGGGATTCTGCATCATTGGTACTCTCGGAAACACTGCGCAGGGCGCCGGTCATTTCTTCAATTGCGGTGGATATGGATTCCAATTTGGTACGTTGGCCACTGGATAAATTGGCATTGCCGCCGCCGATATCAACCACCTTCTCTGACAGCTGGTTAACGTTTTGACTAACATCATTAACGGTACCAATAATGCCGCGATAGCCATTCAACAAACGCCCAACCGTAAGCGAAATCTGGTTGATATCATTGACTTTGTAACCTGCTAACTTGCGACGCAGATCGCGTTTGCGCTCTACTTCGCTGATATTATTGGTCAGGTTTTGTATCGGCGAGGTAATCATACTGGAAACCAATAAATAGCCCAGCGTCGAAGCGCCGACAACCGCCACCAACAACAACACGCTCAGCCACACTAAATTGCGGGCCGACTCTAGGGCCGCCTGTACTTGTGTATCGGTACGCTGCTCTAGCTCAGTAAAAAAGCCATCGATTGGACGCATGATTTTGGCTTTTTCACTGTGGTAGGTATTGCTGTGCAATAAATCGCGGGCCATGGCAAAATCCGGGGTGCCCTTAACGCTATAATTGCCACTGCCATCGTCGTATAGGCCTTTAACCGCGTTCATGGCTTTTACTTCCAGGCCCACCAAACCATCAGAATTGGCCTGGGCTTCGGCCAGTTTTTTAAACTCGCTCTCGCTAAAGCCGAGTTTTTTCATATGCTCCTGCAGGTTTACCGCAGCGCCATCTGGCTTGGGCTTTTGCCCATAGCTCAATACCAAATCCCAATAAATAGTGTGATAATTGACCGGGCGAGGTTTCTTACCATTGCGGATATCGAGGATATCCATATACATTTTTTCGTATTTGCTATCGCCGGTCACCACATAGGTTCGACCCAGGCGAGTTAAGTCATCAGAGCTCTGGCGCAATTCGTCTGCGGCTTGATAGGAGAGATAGCGCACCTCTGACATTTCGTTAACATCATTGACCAGGGCATTTAGGTTAAAAACCGAGAAAGCGCTAAAGACAGACAATAGTGAAATGGCACTAAAGACAATTAGCATTAATCTTTTGGAGGAAATCATATTCCAGCCTCACACAGGGACTCTGTTCTGGCCACCTAGGCCGTAGACTTGAACCTCGTTAGTACTTACTAAGGCAAACTAGATTCCTTCTAGGTATAGCAAAATATTTTTTTTCCCGAGCCTTAAATAAAAGCCATGCGATAAACGCAGCCGTAAAAGTGCCATTAGCGCCAAAATGGGCATCACATTAGGACAGAAGCCCCAAAGCGCGTGAATAAAGAGGAAATAAAACTAGGGTGAAACAGAGGTAAAAAGCGAGTTGTTACGATTTTTGCAAGCAAAACTAATTAAACTAGGGTAGCCCTGAATAAAAAATTGTAGCTGTATTGTCTGGCTATTTTGTCGTATCTTGGCCCACTGTTAATATCTTGGCCCACTATTAAATAGACAAGCAAACCAAAGAGAAAGACCGAGCGTGAACAATATCAGCCTATACTTGGCAACTGTTTTTATTTGGGGCTCCACCTGGCTGGCAATTACCTTTCAACTGGGCGAGGTGGCGCCACTGGTATCGGTGGCCTATCGCTTTGGCTTGGCAGCGGTATTGCTACTGCTGTTTTGCCTGGCCTTTGCTAAAAACCTTAAATTCAGTCTGGCTGAGCACGGGCTGATGTTCTTACAAGGCAATTTACTGTTCGGCTTTAACTACTGGCTAATGTATTTGACCACCGAGCGTATCAGCTCGGGCCTGGTGGCGGTTATTTTTACCGGTATTGTGTTTTTAAATATATTTAATGCCAGGGTATTTCTCGGCCACCGGATACAAGCCCATGTGCTGCTGGCAGGTCTAGTCGGTATTGTCGGTATCGCCATGGTATTTTGGCCCGAGCTGGCCAATGCCGACACCCACTCCGATATCGGCACCGCTATCGGCCTTGGCCTGGCCGCCACCTATTGTGCATCGCTTGGCAATATCGTCTCCTCCCACAGCCAGCGCCGGCAAATTCCGGTGTTGCAGGCCAATGCCTGGGGCATGAGCTATGGCGCCGTCACCATGTTAATTATTGCGCTAATGATGGGCCATAAACTCAACTTTGATATGCGCCCAGCCTATATCGCCTCGCTGCTGTATTTATCGGTATTTGGCTCAATTGTCGCCTTTGGCTGCTACCTGACCCTGGTCGGTCGGATCGGGGCCGACAAGGCCGCTTATGCCGGGCTACTGTTTCCATTGATTGCTTTGCAACTATCCGCCTGGTTTGAAGGCTATCAATGGTCGCTGCTGGGGCTGCTCGGGCTGGGCCTGGTACTGCTGGGTAATATTCTGGTGCTAACCCCCAAGACACACCTGGCCCGCGCTAGCCGAGCACTGACGCTTTCACCCAGGCGATAGTGACGGTTTGACCATAGGCAGCCCCCGGGGTGGCTGTTACACTGGAGCCCTAATATTGATAATAATAAAGTCAGCGGACAATCAATGGGCACACCTCAGGATAGCGCTCCCCCCAAATCCAAACGCGCCAGTATTCTCGGCCTCGCCCTGCCGAGTATTTCCCTGTTTCTGATTTTTAATATTGTTAATTTGGCGGTGATCAAAATCGTCGCCACCTTAGGCACACCCGAAGTGGCCGCCGTCACTACCGGCTCGCGTATATTTTTTATTGTGTACGCGGGTATTATGGGGCTATCCGCTGGAGCCACGGCACTGATCGCCCACGCCTGGGGTGCCAAAGATACAGCCCTGGCCGCACTCTACACCAATTTAAGTATCAAGCTGGGTATCGCCCTGACCCTGGTGACCAGCCTGATTTTTATTGTCATGGTGCCAGTACTGGCCGACCTGTTTCAACTGCAAGGCCAGGCCCGGGTCGCCACCATTGACTATGTGCGCTACTCCAGCCTGTTTAATATTAACTTTGCGATTATTATTTTAATTACCTCGGCGGTACGCGCCGCCGGCGATGGCTGGGTGCCATTCTATTTAACCGCCATTACCAATGCCCTATTTTTGCCCCTGTGCGCCGCACTCACCTACGGCTGGCCGCAACTGGGCATTCCCGAACTCGGCATTCGCGGCACCGCCATCGGCGGTGGCATCGCCTATTTGCTCGGCAGCATTTTAACCTGGGGGCTGTGGGCCAGGCACAAGCTGCTGATTCCCGCTATTAGTGCCAGCTTTAAAACCCATCGGGCCGAGTTAAAACGCCTGTGGCAAATCTCCTACCCCGCCATTGCCGAACAACTGGTGATACAAATTGCCCTGTTTTTATTTTTGATTATTGTCGCCAGCTACAGCACCGAAGCCTTTGCCGCCTATGGGGTGGGCCTGGGTATTTTATCCATTACCATTGTTATCGGCGCCGGCTTTGGGGTAGCGGCTTCGGCCCTGGTGGGCCAAGAACTGGGGGCGGGCCAAGCCGATAACGCCGTCAGCATCGGCTACCGCACTTTATTCTGGGCGTTTTTAACCATGACAATTATGGGCGGCCTAACCATTTACTTTGCCACCCCGCTGGCCGCAGCCATGGTCGACGACCCGGAGGTGGTTCGGTTAACCGCCGTGTTTTTATTGATGCTGGGCATCTCCCAACCCCTGATGTCGGTGGACTTTGCCCTAGGCGGCGCCCTGCGCGGCGCCGGCGACACCCGTTTTCCCTTAATCTCAACCTTTAGCGGCTTTTTAGTCACGCGCCTATTAACCGCCCTATTATTTATGTCCCTGGGCCTGTCGGTAGAATGGGTGTTTGGGGCCTTAATTGGGGATTATATTGTGAAAGCGGTGATGATTTTTTGGCGCTTTCACTCTAAGGTTTGGCTTCATAAACTCTAATGCCCTGATTCTAATAGCAAGGATACCACCACAGAATTCAAAATTAGGCGCTCTTCTGCTGTGAGCATTGTGGCTGGAATTCTCGCAGCTAGATGCCGTGCAATGAGTAAGCTTGAGGGGTGAGGGGTACTTTCGCAGAGACTAGGCTTCTGGATGAAACGGGGGGCAGCTGCTGGATGCAGCGCTTTTGGAGCGGAGAAAGTACCCCTCACCCCTCAAGCTGGCTTTTGTTCCAAAGGTAGGGTTATTAACCCCCGTACAATACTTATTTCTGCACCCGATAGTCCAACGGCGGCTTGCGATCCCCCAATAGCGCCTGGTATTTAAAATCTTTACCTCGGCGCTCGTTAAACTCTTCTTTAGCGGCTTGAATTAACTCGGGCTGGCGGTATAGCTCTATCGCCGTGGTTGCCATCGACTTAGCGGCCAGCAACATACCCTTGTGGCCAATACTGGTGCCACCGGCGGCCACTGCCTGCCAGCTGTGGGCCGAAGTACCGGGCACCCAAGTGGCGGTGCGCAGGCCCACGGTGGGCACTACCCAGCTGACATCGCCCACATCGGTCGAACCGCCAGAGCTGGAAATCTCTTCGCTAAACGGCGCAATCTTAGCCTCATTGCCCCAGACCTTATCGGCCCGCTGGCCGAGTGTGGCGCGAATTTTTTCGGCAAAGGCGCGCTCTTTATCGTCGTATTGGTAACCGCCAAACTGGCTTAAGCTCTGGTGCATAACACGGGCTAAAGCGGTATTGGGTAATACACTGTGGTTGCCGTGAATTACCTCCCAATCTACCTCGGTGCCGGTGCCTAAAGCAGCGGCCTTAGCGATTTTTTCCACCCGCTGCCAAATCGGCACTAAACTCTCGGCACTGGGGCTGCGCACATAGTAAAACACCTCGGCAAACTCGGGCACCACATTGGGGGCGGCGCCACCGTTGGTAATCACATAGTGAATACGCGCCTTGCTGGGAATATGCTCGCGCATCATATTCACCATCATATTCATGGCCTCTACTCCATCCAGAGCCGAGCGCCCGTACTCGGGCGCGGCAGCGGCGTGGGAGGCGATACCGCGAAAGCGAAACTTGGCAGATTTATTGGCCAAAGAGGTGCCCACCGGGGCCTTATTGAGCGACGCGGGATGCCAGTGCAGCATAATATCCACATCGTCAAACTGGCCATCGCGCACCAGGTACACCTTACCCGAGCCGCCTTCTTCGGCCGGCGTGCCGTACAGGCGAATACGACCGGGCAAGCCACTTTGGGCCAACCATTGTTTAACCGCGATAGCGGCGCTGACCGAGCCCGCGCCAAATAAATGGTGGCCACAGGCCTGGCCTGAAGTCATACCGGCTTGGGCCCGCTTTTCAGGCACCGCAGCCTGGGAAAAACCCGGCAGGGCATCCATCTCGGCCATAATGCCGATTACTGGGCCCTTATCGCCGTAACTGGCCACAAAGGCGGTATCAATACCGGCCAGGCCAGCTTTTACGCTAAAGCCCGCCGCTTTTAACTGGCTTTGCATGGCGGCACTGCTTTTGTACTCCTGATAACCCATCTCTGCCCAATTCCAGAGGGAATCGGCCAGCGCCACAGCTTCAGCGCGCTGGGCATCAATGGATTTACCCACAAATTTGGCACTTTCACTGGCCAGGGCTGCCGGTGCAGCCAGCAGCGATAGCCACAGCAGGGCCTGCTTGGGTTTACGGGTTAACGACAACATAAGCTTCCTTAATTTTTTACTAGTGATTGAATACCCACATAGCATACCCCAATCACCACACTTGTCTATTTTAGACAGATGGCTTGGTTCTTTTTACCATTTGCCACAGCGTCAGCACAGCCTATGATAGAACCACGATAAAAAGCCTGACCAGAGCCGCAAAGGCCAGCCGAGGAGTGATACCGATGAGTCATCAAATCTGCTACGAGGATCTAACTGCCCCCGCCCCTGGCAAATTAACTGAGGTGGCCCCCGGCGTTCACTGGATCCGCATGCCAGTGCCCTTTCCGCCGTCCCATATCAATGTGTTTTTACTGGAAGATACAAATGGCTGGTATATCGTTGACACCGGCATCGGCAGCGACGAAACCAAAGCTCTGTGGCAGCAAATTACCGCCAATATGTTTACCGAGAAAACGCTGCTGGGGGTTATCGCCACCCACTTACACCCAGACCACCTGGGCCTGGCCGGCTGGCTGTGTGATGAATGGCGAGCCAACTTTTACATCAGCCAGCGCGAGTACTTAACCGCCCGCACCCTGTTTAAAGGCAACCACCGGGAAGACGACTGGGAGCTGATGCAGTTCTATCACCGCTGTGGCCTAAGCCAGCAACAGTGCCGCGACTTTATCAGCAGCACCGGCGGCCTCGCGCGCATCTCCGCGCCACTGCCCGTGTGTTACGAGCGCTTAGAAGAAGGCCAAGAACTGTGGATTAATGACCGCGCCTGGCGGGTAATTATCGGCTTTGGCCACTCACCCGAGCACGCCTGCCTATACTGCAAAGAACTGAATATTTTAATCTCCGGCGACCAGATACTGCCGAGGATCTCCCCCAATATCAGTGTGCAATCCCTAGAGCCCAACCACTCGCCCCTGAGCGAGTATTTGGCGTCGATGAAAAAATTCTACCAACTGCCCAAAGACTGTTTGGTGCTGCCCGCCCACGGCG
>JAOXRV010000089.1 GCA_025800435.1 Cellvibrionaceae bacterium
GGGATTTTGGAGCTTATCGACTGTGAGAGCCTTGTGGTGGGTGATGGGTTCTGGGGGCTTGGGAGGCAGGACGCCCGACGAGAGCCCCAGGGATGGGTTTATGCGTCCCCCAGAACCCATCACCCACCACAAGGCTCGTCGTCGAAGGCAGCTTTCAATAAAGGAGGCCTTCAATAAAGCCAGCTTTCAATAAAGCCAGCATGCGCTGCACCCTTTTACTTTCACCACCCGCGCCAATCTGATAGGTTTACCCCAACGCTATAACGAGATTAAGGGATCCAAGGGGATTATTATGCAATTTGATTTAAATATGGCCATTGTGCTGCTGGTGATACTGGCCGTTGTCACAATCTTTAAGGGCATTAAAAGCGTGCCCCAGGGCGAGCAGTGGACGGTAGAGCGCTTCGGCAAATACACCCGCACGCTAAAGCCTGGGCTGCAAATTATCGTGCCATTTATCGACAGTATCGGCCACAAGCAAGTGGTGATGGAACAAGTGCTGGATATCCAGCCCCAAGAGGTTATTAGCGCCGATAATGCCATGGTTACCACCGATGCGGTGTGCTTTTATCAGGTTATCGACCCGGTAAAAGCCTCCTATGAGGTAAACAACCTCGAACGGGCCATGCAAAACCTGGTGATGACCAATATTCGTGCGGTACTTGGCTCGATGGAGCTGGATGCCATGCTCTACAACCGCGACCAAATCAATAATTCACTGCTGGTTAAGGTCGATGAGGCCACCAACCCCTGGGGGCTTAAAGTCACCCGTATCGAAATTAAAGACATTACCCCACCGCGAGATCTGGTCGATGCCATGGCCAACCAAATGAAGGCCGAGCGTGAAAAGCGGGCCCAAATTCTATTGGCCGAAGGTGAGCGTGAAGCGGCTATTAAAGTGGCCGAGGGTGAAAAGCGCTCCCAGGTACTAAAAGCCGAAGGTGAGCGCGAGGCGGCCTTCCTCGAAGCCGAGGCCCGCGAACGTGAAGCCCAGGCCGAAGCCAAGGCCACCTTTATGGTGAGCGAGGCGATTGCCAAGGGTAACTCCCAAGCGATCAATTATTTTGTGGCGCAAAAATATATCGATGCCCTGGGCCAGCTGGCGGCGGCAGATAATAATAAAGTAGTACTGATGCCACTGGAGGCGGCCAGTGTGATTGGCTCTATCGAAGGTATTGGCGAAATTGTGCAATCGGTTAGAGACGGTAAAGCCTAAGGCGATAAAGGTGTAGAAATGGATTGGTTAAACGAGCTAAACGCCTGGCACTGGCTCAGCCTTGGGGTGCTGCTATTGGTAGCAGAGGCGATGGGTGCGGCGGGTTTTTTACTGGGCATGGGGGTCGGTGCGCTGCTTACTGCCTTAATCGCGGCGCTACTGCCGGCCATGAGCTGGCAGGCCCAGCTGTTGTGTTTTGCTATACTGTCGGTGATTGCCACTTGGGTCTACTGGTCGCGCTTTCGCAATATCAACCAGGCCACCGACCAGCCCCTGCTCAATAGCGCCGAAGCGCGCCTGCTGGATAAGCACGCCAGCCTGATCAGCGATACCCAGGCGGGCGAGGGCAAGGTACAAATTGGCGATGCCTTGTGGCAGGTGCAGTGTGATCAAGACTTGCCCGAAGGCAGTCGTGTGAAAGTAGTGGCGGTAGAAGGAATGACACTGAAAGTGGTGGCCGACCCGGCCTAAGGCCCAACTATGAAAAATGCCCTGATTTTATCTGGTGGCGGCGCCCGGGCCGCCTACCAGATTGGCGTACTCAAGGCGCTCAAAGAAATAATACCGGGGCAAGACAACCCCTTTGCGATTATCTGCGGCACCTCCGCCGGTGCGATTAATGCGGTGAGCCTGGCCTCGCGCTCGGATAATTTTGATTTCGCCATCGATAACCTGGAAAACTTCTGGGGCAATCTCACCGCTGACAATGTGTTTAAATCCGGCTGGTGGGATGTGGTCAAAGGCGCAAGCTCAATTGCCGGCTCACTGTTAAACCGGGGTGTCGGTGTGCGTCGGCCGGTTTCGCTGCTGGATAATGCCCCCCTGCGCGAATTTTTAAAAACCGCGGTTCGTTTTGATAAGCTCGATAGTGTAATAGAACAGGGCCATCTAGAGGCAGTTTGTGTCACCGCTATGGGTTATACCACCGGCGAATCGGTCAGTTTTTTCCAAGACGGCCACCGACCTGGGGCTGAACACACCGAGTGGCGCCGCCACCGCCGAGTTGGCCAGCGTGCAGTTTTAAACCTCGATCACTTAATGGCCTCTTCCGCTATTCCTACTGTGTTCCCCACGGTGCGTTTGGGCGATCAGTATTTTGGCGATGGCGCCATGCGTCAGCTCGCACCGATTAGCCCGGCGCTGCACCTGGGGGCGGATCGGGTATTTGTGATTGGTGTCAGTGATAACCGCCACCCCAGGCAGGCGTTTAGAAAAACCCAGCCATTGCGCCACTCGCCGTCGATTGCACAAATTGTCGGCCAGTTATTTAACAGTGCCTTTATCGATAGTTTAGAGGGTGACTTAGAGCACTTAGAGCGGGTAAATGATCTGCTCGCCAAAATTCCAGAGGATGCCTGGGGTGAGCAGCAGCGAGTACTAAGGCCTATTGACAGCTTAGTGATTTCGCCCTCAAAAGCGTTGGATAAAATTGCCGGGCGCAAGGTGCGCTATTTGCCGCCCTCGTTAAAATTCTTTTTCCGCTCCACCGGTGCCACCGCCAGTGGCGGCGGCTCGGCGGCGGCCAGTTATTTATTGTTCTGCCCGGAGTACAGCCAAGAGCTGATGGACCTGGGTTATCAGGATGCTATGTGGGAGCGGGGGCGGATCGAAGCGTTTTTTCAGGTT
>JAOXRV010000127.1 GCA_025800435.1 Cellvibrionaceae bacterium
TCGATACCGTCGAGGATATGCTCAAAACCCAGTTGGGCATAGGCCCAGCGATCGTATTCGGCGCCTGTGGCAAACTGGTAGCTGTCAGCTTTGGGGCCGAGCAAAAACTGCAGCGAGGGCTGGTCTAAAAACTGTACTTTAACCAATACGTCAATCAGGCTGGATTCGAGCCCATCGATACGCAGCTGGCCCTGTTGTAAAGTACTGGCCGGGCAGTTAAGGCTGGCACCCTGGCTGCGAAAGCCGCCCTGTACTGTGGTGTCGGCTTTAAATTGCAATTGGCACTCTGGCGGGAACTGCAGGCTAAGCTTAACCACCTGGCCTGCCTTTACCGGCTGCTTCCACAGCAGTAAAAACTGTTCTGCGCCATCGCTGGGCTGTTGTTGAATCGATAAAAATGCCGGGCGAATCTCGTGGCCCCAACTGCCGCTGGCCCAGGCCAAGCACAGCAATGCAAATAGAGTATTGCCAGCCAGCCTCATTGTTTGTCTTGCCCTGCGGATTCAATTTGGATCTTATAAGCGGCTTTAAGCTGGCTTAGTTGAGCCTTGGCATAGGCCCGGTTCTGGGCCTGGCGCCAGTCTTTTAACAGCTCGGTTTTAGCCTCGGCAAAGCTCAGCGGGGCGCTGGCTTGGTGTTGTTGAATATAGACGAGGTGCCAGCCGTAAGTAGAGGCAATTGGCCCCTGCCAGCTGCCGGGTTCCAGCCCAATGAGCTGCTGGCTAAAGCCGTGGCCAAACAAGGCGGCGATATCTGCCGGGGTTTGGCCACGCATCGCCGGGGCCAACATAAAGGGGTCGCCGATGGTGTTATCGCTGCTCTTTTCAGTGTTATGGTTTTGCAGCAGCTGTCGCAGGGCTTGTTGGGCATCGGCCCGGGCCTCGGGGCGCTGGTCGCTGGAAAAATAATAGTGGCTAAAACTGAGCCGCGCAGGGCGCAGATAACGCTGCTGCTCGGCCCGATAAAACTGCTGCAATTGTGCCTCGCCCGGTTCGCTTAAGGGGCGGCTGTTTTCAATAAAAAAGCGCACCTTTTGCAGCAGCCGTCGGCGCACAATTACATCGTCCTGTTCCAGCCCCAGTGCCAGTGCCTGGCGCAATAGCACTTCTTC
>JAOXRV010000137.1 GCA_025800435.1 Cellvibrionaceae bacterium
TATATGTGTACCAATCGTAATAGGGATATAAACGAACGCTACGAGGTTTCGGGATTGAGCCAATGGGCCTTTGCCGACCAAGAGGGCATCAGCGTTGCCACGCTGAACTATCACCTGAATAGGGCCAGGGCCAGGGCGGTCGCTGGTTTCACCCATTTGGAGGTTGTCCCATTGCCAGATAAGATATTGATTACCACCAAAGGGGGCACCACCATAGAAATACCGATATAGGGATGTTCGCTTTAGGCAGTGAACTGAGGTACTACCTTTATCGTGGTCCTTCGGATATGCGCAAGGGCTTCGACGGTCTTTGCGGTCTGGTACGCCAAGGGCTAGCTATGGATCCCACGGACGGTTCGGTCTATATTTTTGCCAACCGCCGCGGTGACCGTATCAAGTTGCTGCACTGGCAGCGGGGTGGCTTTACCCTCTACTATAAACGATTGGAGCAGGGCACCTTTGCCCTTCCCCCGGCCAAGGGCCCGAAAACGGCACTCACCCATGCACAATTGGCCATGCTGGTGGAGGGTATATCCGTACTTGGTACAAGGCGAAAAAGAACATACCGAAAAAATTGATCGGCACCCTTGGATACCTTACCTTTATATCATGACCAAGAAGGCCCTTATAGAGGAGAACCAAAGATTACGCGAGCGCAACACAATGCTTGGTCACGAACTCGCCCAGCTAAAGAAGTTGGTGTTCGGTTCGCGCAGCGAGCGCAATGCCACCTTAATGGCCGATAACCAATTGGGACTGTTCGGGGATATATCCGACAAAGCGACCGTGGAGGCAGAAAAAGAAACACTCACCTACCAACGAAGCAAAAAGAAACATCCCGGTCGCAACGCCCTGCCTGAAGATCTTCCGGTGCGGGAGGTGATTATAGAGCCGGAAGGGGACACTACCGGACTTCAAAAGATTGGGCAGGAGGTCACCGAGACCTTGGAATACACCCCTGCCAGCTTGGTCAAGCGACGCACCATACGGCCCAAATACGCCAAAAAGGACGGGAACGGTGTGCTTATCGCCCCA
>JAOXRV010000413.1 GCA_025800435.1 Cellvibrionaceae bacterium
GACGTTTTTGCTGTGCTCGCCCTTGAGCAGCTCGGGGGCGCCACAGGCGTATCCCACTACCTCTACGCCGCGAATAAATTCGCCATGGGCATCGTTTAAGACCTTGCCGTGCTCTTCGGTAATGGCCGCTACAATGCGCTCGGCGTTTGCCTCTAGCAGCTCTTTGTAGCGAAACATGATGCGCGCCCGTTTTAGTGGCGGGGTGTCGCGCCAGGCTGGGTAGGCGGCCTCGGCGGCGCTAATGGCCTGTTGTACGGTGGCGCTGCTGGCCAGTTCTACCTGTTTGCTGACCGCGCCGGTGGCCGGGTTGTAAACGGCTTGCTGGCGGCCGCCTTGCAGCTGGTGTTGGCCTTGAATAAAGTGTCCTACTGTTTGCATATTAACTGTTCTCAATGTTCGTTAAATTTGTTTAAATCTCGCGCACTGATTCGCCCAGGGCATTAACCAGGCTGTCGATTTCAGTCATCTCGGTGGTAAAGGGCAGGCCCAATTGAATGGTGTCGCCGCCATAGCGCACATAAAAACCTTTTTCCCACATTCTCATGGCGATCTGGTAGGGGCGCAGCATAGGTTCACCGGGGGCGTGCTCAATGGTGAGGCCGGCGGCAAAACCGAAGTTGCGAATATCGTTGATGTGGGGGCTGCCCTTTAGGCTGTGGATCGCTTCTTCAAACGGCGCTGACATCTGTGCGACGCGGGCACAGAGTTGTTCGCGCTCTAACACCGCAAGCGCCGCCAGACCGGCGGCGCAGGCCACCGGGTGGGCAGAGTAGGTATAGCCGTGGGGCAGCTCCAAGGCGTATTCGGGGCCGCCGCTTTCCATAAAGGTATCGTAAATTTTACGCTTAACCGCCACTGCCCCCATGGGAATAGCGCCATTGGTAAGCTGCTTGGCCATATTGATTATATCCGGCGTTACCCCAAATACTTCGGCGCCGGTATTGGCGCCCATGCGCCCAAAGCCGGTAATCACCTCATCAAAAATCAGCAGAATATCGTGGCCATCGCAAATCTCCCGCAGCCGCTGTAGATAGCCTTCGGGCGGCGGTATAACCCCGGCCGAACCGGCCAGTGGTTCCACAATCACCGCGGCTATATTGCTGGCATCGTGCAGGGCGATCATTTCTTGCAGCTCATTGGCCAGCTCGGCGCCGCTCGTGGGCAGGCCTTTGCAAAAGCGGTTTTCGGGCAATAGGGTGTGGGCCAGGTGATCGGCATCCACTGCGGTGCCGTAGAGGGCACGGTTGGGGCCAATACCGCCAACGCTGATACCGCCCCAGTTAACCCCGTGGTAGCCCTTGGCGCGGCCGATTAGTTTGGTTTTACTGGCCTGGCCGCGCTTGCGCCAATAGGCGCGTGCGATTTTTAAGGCAGTCTCGGTCGATTCGGAGCCAGAGCCGGTAAAGAATACCCGGTCTAAGCCGGCGGGCATAAACTCGCTGATGCGATGGGCCAGCTCAAACGCTTTGGGGTGGCCAAATTGAAACGCTGGTGAGTAGTCCAGCTGCTTGACTTGCTCGGCCACCGCCTCGCTGATTTCCGGGCGGCTGTGACCCAGGCCGGTGGTCCACAGGCCCGACAGCCCATCAAAAATTTTGCGCCCGGCGGCGTCGGTATAGTAGTTGCCCTCGGCCGCAACAATCAGGCGCGGGTTCCGTTTAAACTGGCGATTGGCGGTAAACGGCATCCAGTGGGCATCGAGCTGGGCCTGGTTGAGGCCGGCGTAGCGGTCGTGATCGGTCATTGCTGCTGTCTCAAGGGTGTATTCAGAATTGGCCCTAGTCTAGGACAGGCCTTTTGTTGTATAAATGACACATTATAAACTTTTGGTGTGCCGTTTATGAAACAAAATAGTCGGAATATACTGGGCCAGCTCAGTGATATCGACCTGCGCTTACTGCGGGTTTTTAAAGCGGTGGTCGAGGCCGGGGGCCTGAGCGCGGCGGAGCTGGAGTTAAACGTGGGGCGCTCGACGATTAGCCGTCAGCTTAAAGATCTGGAGCAGCGCCTGGGCATGAATCTGGCCCGCCGTGGCCGGGCCGGTTTTGCACTCACCGATGAGGGCAGCCACATCTACCGCGCCACCCTCAATTTGCTGGGCTCGATGGAGGCCTTTCGAGCTGAGGTTAACGATCTTCACCGCAGTTTGACCGGTAAGCTGAGCCTGGCCCTGTTTGATAAAACTGCCGGCAACCCCAACCAAGCAATCGACTTGGCCCTGGCTGAGTTCGATAAACAGGCGCCGGCGGTTGCCCTTGAGGTGCACGTTGAGCCCCTTAATGTGATTGAAAAGGGGGTGATGGATGGGCGCTTTGCGCTGGGTATTATTCCGGCCCACCGCGACTCTCCCAGCCTTAGCTATACCCCCCTGTTTGTTGAGCCCATGTATCTTTACTGTGGCAAAAATCATCCCTTGTTTGGTCTCGATGACACTGTTTTAAGCCCGGCAGACGTGTTGCAATATAAATACGCTGGGCTCGGCTACCACTCCCCAAATATGGAGGTGGGCCGGCGCCTACAAATGCAGCGCAGTGCTACCGCCTACGATCAGGAGGCGATTGTTCACCTGGTATTATCGGGCTGCTATTTGGCTTACTTGCCCGAGCACTATGCCCAGCAGTGGGTGGCCGCCGGCTCAATGCGGCCGCTGTTGGTGGAACACTTCCACTACCTATGTGAGTTTATGGCCATTAGCCGACGCTCGCCCAAGCCGGCACGGGTGCCTCAGCGTTTTTTAGATTGCCTGGCCCAGGCGCATAACAATAAGTCGCAGCGATGACATGAGAATTAATATGAATAAGTCAATGCAAGAGTATTTACAGCCCACCGAGTTTATCCAGTCCACCCACCCGGCGGTGGTGAGCTTTGCCGAGGCCCATGCCCAGGGCGAGACTGATCTAGAAAAAGCGGTCAGTGTTTATTACGCTGTGCGAGATAAGATTTTTTACGATCCGTTTACCGCCAGTTTAGAGCGCCAGGGTTTTAAGGCTAGCCACGTACTTGAGGTGGGGCGTGCCTGGTGTGTGCCCAAGGCAATTTTATTGGCGGCTTGTTATCGCCACCTCGGCATTCCCGCGCGCCTGGGTTTTGCAGATGTGACCAATCATTTATCCACCGAAAAAATGCGTCAGGCCATGCAGACCGATATTTTTTATTGGCACGGCTATACCTCGGTGTATTTGCAGGGGCAGTGGCTTAAGGCGACCCCGGCTTTTAATTTATCCCTATGCGAAAAATTTGGCTTAAAGCCGCTGGAGTTTAATGGACGCGAAGATTCCCTCTACCACGAGTTTGACCAGCAAGGTAATAAACATATGGAATACCTTAATGAACGTGGGGATTACGCCGACTTGCCCTATCAAGAGTTGATGAGCGACTTTAAGCGCTATTACCCAGGTATGGTGGCGCTAATGGGGGTAGATTTTGACGAAGAAGTAGCCAAAGAAATTGGCGATAAATAGTTTTTTGCCAATTCTACTGTTTGCTTTTTCCCTGCTTAAAAGTGGCAGCAGTGGCTGCCGCCTATCCGTTTCTGCATGTTTCAGTTTGCTACTTTCTTAAGCCTCAAGCTATTTAAGCTACTGATTAAAATATAATTTTCAGTAAGATTTTGCCGCCTTGCGGGCAGCTGGCCCAAAGCGCTGCGCAAACGCCATTGCACTGACTTGGCCCTGGGCTATTCTCAATTCTGCGGGTTCAAATATCGAACTCGATTGTGGAGAGGCCTTCT
>JAOXRV010000143.1 GCA_025800435.1 Cellvibrionaceae bacterium
GTTGATGACCTTAAAGCCGCTAACCGCACCCTGATCGAGACTGCACAGCCTGAAGTAGCGCAGTTGGTAGACTACTTCCATGGTGTTGGTGGACTCGTTATGTTGGCCGATTCCGACGCCAACCTATTAACCGTGCGCGGCGATAAGCGCCATATGGACAGCGCGTCGCGTTATGCGCTTGAGCCCGGTGCCAACTGGCACGAGGGCGTTCGTGGCACAAATGCATTGGGTACCGTTGTGGTGGAGAAAGCGCCGATCATGATCAAAGGTCGTGAGCACTTTCTTGATCAGGTTGGGCATCTGTCCTGCTGCTCGGCGCCCATTCATGATACTCAGGGCGGACTGCTCGGCGTGCTCGATCTAACCTCTCCGACAGAGGGGGAGCTGCCGCCCAATCTATCGCTTGTGCAGCAAGCGGTGCGTTCCATTGAGAACCGCATGTTCAGCGGCCAGTTCCAGCAGCAGATCGTTATCAGTTTACACAGCCGTCCAGAATACCTGCGCTCCTCATGGCAAGGGCTACTTGCGATGGAGTTGGATGGCTACATCCAAGCTGCGAATGAACAGGTTTGCCAACTGCTAGGCCGCAAGCGCGAGCAGTTGGTGGGTAAGCATCTTGAAGAGTTGTTTGGCGTTAAACCTGAAGCGTTGTTGACCACGCTGCATCGAAAGGGGCGTGGCCAGCTACGGATGCGCAGTGGCGATTTTGTTTGCGAGCTGGTCAGCTTTCCAACGCGTATTAATAGCTATCAGAGCCGGTCGACAAAACCAAGCCCGCCAAAGCGCGAAACGCCCGCGCAATCCACGCTGCAAGCTCCCCAATTAGACGACTTAGCAGGGCAAGATCCTCGCCTTAAAAAAGGTGTGCGTATGGGAAGTCGTGCGCTTTCCCATGAACTGCCTGTCCTAATACAGGGGGAAACCGGAACCGGTAAAGAGGTAATGGCAAAGTCCTTACACCTAGATAGCCGTCGTAGCCAAGGGCCATTTGTTGCGGTGAA
>JAOXRV010000162.1 GCA_025800435.1 Cellvibrionaceae bacterium
GGACAAACCCGGCCGCGACCCCCGCCCGGAATTTAAAACCGCCCAGTTCCAAGATGGTGTTGAAACCATTAACGACCTGGAGCCGGCGATGATTTTGGAGGGCACCGTCACCAATGTAACCAACTTTGGCGCCTTTGTGGATGTCGGCGTGCACCAAGATGGCCTGGTGCACATCTCGGCCCTGTCCAATACCTTTGTCAAAGACCCGCGCGAAGTGGTGAAAGCCGGCGATATCGTCAAGGTAAAGGTGATGGAGGTGGACGTACCGCGCAAGCGTATCGGCCTGTCTATGCGTATGGACGATACCCCGGGGGAGAAAACCTCGGGCCCCGGCAGCGCCAATAAGCGCGGCAGAGGCCGCCCCGACCGGGCCAGCGCCCAGCGCTCCTTTGGCGACAATAATAGCGGTGGCGGCAGGGGCAGCGCTAAAGGCGGCGGCCAGCAGGGCGGCATGGGCTCGATGGGCGCACTGTTGCAACAGGCCATGAAGAATAAAAAGTAGCCTTTACAAAACTTTGGCCAAACCCTGTAGCCCTGGTCTCACTTGGGCTACAGGTAGTTTTCGTGGCAGCCAAATGCATTCTTAGCTACACTGGCCCCATGCTTTAGACCCCGGGCAAGCGGTTTCATCGTCTAAACCAGTAAGCGCCCACCGAAACCGGCAAGGGGCGCATCATCGAACAGCAATACGGAGAAGCTTATGTCCGAAGAGAAAGAAGTTTCTGGCGAAGTGATTGAATCAGGCCAGCAGAGCGAACAGACCAAAGCCGACAACAAGCAACAGTCTGGCAATCAGCAACAGGGCCAAACCGCGGCCGAGGTGGAAGAGCGCAACTGGGCCATGGCCT
This sequence comes from Cellvibrionaceae bacterium, assembly GCA_025800435.1. GTDB lineage: Bacteria > Pseudomonadota > Gammaproteobacteria > Pseudomonadales > Cellvibrionaceae > Pseudoteredinibacter. Next base: position 849 of record JAOXRV010000162.1, read on the forward strand.
GCCACCTATCGGGCCTGGCCAGTATGATTGGGGTGCCGCTGCTGAATATTATTGCCCCCCTAATAATCTGGCTGATCAAGCGTGACGGGTCAGAGATGATTGACTACCACGGCAAGGAGTCGCTGAACTTTCAGATCACCATGACAATCGTCGGCTTTGTTTGCATGATGTCTATTTTTATCGGCATTGGCATTATTTTAACGCCGGTGGCTATGCTGTTCTGGTTTGTGATGACGATTGTCGGCGGGGTAAAAACCAGCAGTGGCGAGCGCTACCAATACCCGCTCACCATCCGCTTTATTAAGTAACACCTCATTAGGCAATACCGCAGGCTGGGGCCTAGGCTCCAGCCTTGCGCCAATTGGCCAGCCACACCCCGGTCAGGCAACAGGCCACCGCCAGCAAATAACCCGCCGCATAGACAGGCCCGCTAACCTTATACACCTCTGCGCCATAGAGCACATACTCCAAGCCCATATACAATGCCACCCCCAATAGGGCGCCCCAGATATAGGGCAGTGGGAAACGATTAAAAATATAGCCGCCGACCAGGCTCGGCACCCCCATCAGCGCAATCACCGTAATATAACTGCCCGCCATATTCGACGCCCATAAACCGGCCCCAAACAATAAAAGTGCCGCTACCGCATAGGCCTGCCACTGCTTATCCATTGATTATTCCCTATTCACTCAGCTTAAAATTATGCAAGTTAAGGTGCCAGTCGGCCATTAGACCTATAGCTATTGAGGCGGCCAAGGGGTGCGCAGCAGACGATCACCAGCAAAGGTGCCTATATACAAGTGCTGCCCCAATACCTGGGCCACGGTACCCGCCCCCATCGGCGCCCCGGCTTGCTCTAACAGCACCTCGGCAGCCATGGTCTGGGGGTTGATGGCCACCACTTTAAAGGGGCTTGGGCAGGCACCACTGCGCACCTGCATACAGGTGTTGGCCTGGGCCAGATTAAAACTTTGGGAGGCCACCAGTAAGCGCCCATCAGGGCCCCACTGGCTGTTATCCGGGTGTGAAACCTCGACACTGGCCAATAGCTGGCCATTGCGCCAATCAAGCTTATCGACCCTATTGCCGCCCCAACTGTTTACAAACAGGGTCTGGCCGTCGGCACTAATTTGAATGCCGTTGGGGTTGGCGCTGCGATAGCCGGGCACCTCGCTAAAACCCTTATCCGCCTGCCAGTGCCAAACCCAACCGGTGTTAGCCCCCAACATCCCCATTATATGAGGCAGCTTTAACGGCCCGATGCCGATGCCCTCTCGCGCAAACATATGGGTACTAAAAAAGCCTCCCTCTGGCGCGGCCACCACATCGTTGATATAGCTGTTGCTTGGCTGTTCCACACAGCCTTGCCAAACAAGTTTAAAACCCTCTGGAGCCTGCTCTAGGGTAAAACCTTCTACCGACTCGCGCCCGCCGTGGTTGACCACCAACAAGCGCTGGCGCCCCTGGCCGAGACTGCTAAGGTGAATACCGTGGGGGGAAAATGCTTGCCCTGGCGGCTGGCAATTGGGTTGCCCCCAGCGCTCAGTGGGCGGCTGGGTAAAAGGCCCCAACACTTGCAGCTGCTCGGTTTGGGTATCAAAGATCGCCAGCGAACCGGGGCTGTGCTGGCCGACAATACCCATCTGGCTAAGCAACAAGTGGCGGCCTCCCGGCAGTGGCTCGATATCCTCTGGGTTGTGAAGCCCACATAGCGGGGTGCGCCCGTCGACCGGCTCACAGTGGCTAATAACGGGCTCGGAGCTGCCACAGCCATAGAGCCCCAAAACAGTGAGCAGCAGTACTAGCTTTTGCAGGTAAGACATTGATTGGCCTTAATATAATGTTTTATTCTAATTAACTCAGCAGTGTAGGCCATTGCGACACAGGAAAAAAGGCTAAGGTAGCAATACGGATATGTGCAAGGTTATAGGTATATTGAGCATTTGCCTCGCACTTAACTTGCTCGGCAATGCACTGGCTTCGGCCCAGGTTTACAAATATAAAGACAAAAAGGGCAACTGGGTTTTTACCGACAAAAAGCCTCGTCAACAAGCCGAACAAGTTGAACTAACACAAACCAAACCGGCCCAGTTTAGCCCCAGGGTATGGGTAGAGCGCGACGGCCAAAGCTATCAGCTGATGGTTGATAACCCGGTACATGCACCGGTACAGCTCATTCTGAAAGCCAGACGCGGCAGCAAGCTGCCCCAACGTTTTTTAGTTGAGGGCCCTGGCCGTCATAAAATTTACCAGAGCAGCGAGCGCCCACAACAATTTGATTACCGCTGGGTACTGGGCCAACCACTGCCCCAGCCCAAGCAACCCGGCCTGGGGCTGCCGTTT
>JAOXRV010000183.1 GCA_025800435.1 Cellvibrionaceae bacterium
TATTAACGCCGAAATTGAACGGGCCATTCGTAAAGACCCTTGCCAATATATGTGGGTTCACCGCCGCTTTAAAACGCACCCAAAAGGCAAAAACTACCTCTACCGCAAAACCGACTAGCCGTCTGCAGCAGATGGCTTGGCCAAGGCTTGGCTAAATGATGCGGCGAAGAGCAGCGCCACAAGTAGCCACACCGCCTGCCCCCAGTAGCTGCTGTAGATCGATATTCCGGTATTGAGCGGAAACAACACCCCAACCGTGCCGATAAAATAGGCGCCGGCCAGATAGTTACGGGCAGTAAGAATTGCTTTCAGGCGTTCAGCAAGCAGCGCAAATGCCACCAGCAAGCCAATAAGACCAATCAGACCCATATCGGTTAGCGCTTCCAGAACAATCTGATGTGCGTGGAACGCCCCAGCAGGCTGACCACGTTTAGTATCCGTATGTAGAAAGAAGTCACCTTGTTGCGCGTAACTCGGGTATGCGTAACGAAAACCGCGCACTCCCACACCGTTGATGGGGTTGTCTTGAATCATCCGTAGCGAGGTCGCCCAGAGCGTCAACCGGTAGGAGCTGGCCTCATCCCAAGCCGCGAATGAGCCCTCTGTCGATTTCAGCGAGTGCCCAATACGCTGCTGGACCGCATCATTTTGAATTACGAGCGCACCCGCCAACCCACAGACAAGGATCGAGCTAACCATTAAGGCTTTTGGCAACCTGAAGCGCCAGACATGC
>JAOXRV010000186.1 GCA_025800435.1 Cellvibrionaceae bacterium
GCCTCGTCACTGGCTGCCGGAGCCTGTGGTTTGCCCAGGCGACCGCGCAACAACGAGCGGCGGCTAATTTCAGGCTTGGCCTCTGGTTCCATTTCCGCCTGGCTTGGCGAGTGCAGCGCTACCATCACCGCCTTGGCGCAATCCCTGGCGGCGCGCTGGCTGGCAAAATCAAACATTGGCGAAAACAGCGAGCAGCTGCGATAGTGGCCAATATTCGCTTTGTGCCCGGCGATAAACTGATACTGACCCGAAGCAAAGCTGTGTTTGTATTTGCCAAGCTCAGTCTGTTCTGCCCAATCTTGGTCGGGCCCTGGTAACAGCATTAGATTCATAAACCAGGGGCTAATTAATACCCCAACCATTGAGCCCTCAAGCAAGCCGAAGTCGACCGCTTCGATCTTGAGTTTAGGGTTGATAAGGGGCATGCCCGCCATCGATGTTCGCAAAACTTCTCGGTAACAGTTTTCAAGTTGTTGTACTTTGTTTTGTAGCCAATCCTGCTCAGTCATGGGGCTCACCGATCATCAGAAAATCTTGTTTGCGCCCTTGGCACTGGGGGCAAGACCAGTGCTCGGGCAGTTGGGTAAAGGCGGTGCCAGGGGGTATTTGCCAGCAGTCATCCCCTGCGCTTGGGTCATATACATACCAGCAAATTTTGCATTCGAGTTTGCTAGCTGGCGAGAGCTTGTCGTTATCGCCTCCGTATGATCCAGGTAAATGCTCATCGCTCATGCTTAGCTCGCTGCCATCTTCATTGATACACTGCTAATATTTCTTGTAGGCGCTGGCGGCTATCGGTCAAGTCGTCGATTGCGGCACAGGCGACATCGGGCACTTGGCTGATTTCCAAACTATTGAGAATTAGCGTGTCCTGGGAGTTAAAGTACTGTACCCACCAAACATGTTCAGTGCCGGTGCTGCTGATGCGGCAGTTGCCGTAACCGCGCGATAAAATTTGTAACGAGCCTTGGCCTAAAACTTGTGATAAATACACTAGGTCTTGTTCGCTGTGAGGTAGCAGAGACAAATTAATGACGTGTGGCTTATGGTTAGCTTGTCGCTTTGCCAGCGTATCGTGAATTTCGGTAAGTAGTGGCGCGGCATTGTATAGGCCCCGTGGCAAGCTGAGTTTATT
>JAOXRV010000191.1 GCA_025800435.1 Cellvibrionaceae bacterium
CTTTGGGTATCGAGTGTATTAAATTAGGCCTGTTGTTAATCTAAGGGTTGGCCCCAGTTAGCAAAAAACCTATATATGCAGTCTTAAAAACACCGCCGCAGCGGCTGAGCCTATATATATAGTATTCCCAGGCCCCTAGCAACCACAAATGAGCTATTTGCCTTAAAAAAATAGGCTCTGTTTGCCCTGGGTTCGAATCCCCGCGCCAGGGGCTGAACCGGAGATGAACCGGGCGTCGTTCCAAGGGTATTTGGGCCTCATTTGCCCCGTGTCAGCAAAGTTTTGTGTCAGCCGGGCGCTAGGGTATAATTGCCCGCTTTTTAAACTGGCCTGTACGAAAGTGATATGCCGATTTACAAATGCCAATGCCGAGCTTACGGGTAACAAAAAAACCTGGCCGGCGACTCGGTCGGCTCTGGGCCTGATTAAATAATCGCCATTTGGGTAAAGAATTTAAGCTAATTAAGCGCTAGTTATAGCGAATAGACAGGAAAGCACTATGCGTTCTACATACGGAGGCAGCCTAAACGCCTCAAACATCGACCAAGAAGTAACCCTCTGTGGCTGGGTCGATACTCGCCGCGACCACGGTGGCGTTATCTTTATCGACCTGCGCGACCGCGAAGGCATTGTGCAGGTGGTGTTCGACCCAGATGGCCAGGACGACTTTAGTCGCGCCGAAAAAGTACGCAGCGAGTTTGTGTTGCAGGTAAAGGGTAAGGTACGCGCGCGCAGCCCTGAGACCGTTAACACCAATATGACCACCGGTGAGATCGAGATTTACGGCACCGAACTGGAGATTCTCAACGAATCGGCACCAGTGCCCTTCCAGATGGACGAGTACACCAATGTGGGCGAGGATGTGCGCCTCAAGTACCGCTACTTGGATCTGCGCCGGGACGAGATGCAGAACAACCTACTGCTGCGCTCCAAGGTGACCACCGCTATTCGCAACTACCTGGATAGCAAGGGCTTTTTGGATATCGAAACCCCGATTTTAACCCGCGCCACCCCCGAGGGTGCACGCGACTATCTGGTGCC
>JAOXRV010000199.1 GCA_025800435.1 Cellvibrionaceae bacterium
CCAGGAAAACTGTGACTGGGGTAGCTCTGAATAACTCAACAGACTGCTAGGGCACCTCTGAGCATCATCGAGTTATTCAGAGACACCCTAGCTAACGGATTGAATATAGTTATTTAGGCCCATTTTATCAATTAGGCCCAGCTGTTTGCGCAGCCAATACTCGTGATCCACCTCGGTATCATCGAGCATCTTTAACATCACATCGCGGCTAACGTAATCTTTCACCGTCTCCGCATAGGCCATGGCTTGCTTTAGCTCGTTACCCACGTGCAGCTCTAGGTCAAGGTCGCTCTGCAGCATGCTGGGCACATCAGTACCGATATTCATGGGCGAGCGCTTAGCCATATTGGGCACGCCACCGAGGAACAAAATTCGGCGAATGAGCAGATCCGCGTGGCCCAGCTCATCATCCCGCTCGTGACCGATCCGCTCATACAGCTTGGTCAGCCCCCAATCCTCGTACATACGCGAATGAACAAAATACTGATCGACCGCCGTTAGCTCGTACTCCAGTAATTTATTTAGCCAATCAATTACGCCTGTATCACTTTGCATAGCAACACCTCTAACTCTTAAACCCAAATAGACAGCAAATACCATAGGGGCTTCCCAGCCCCGCAAACCGCTTTGCTAAGATCCTTCGTAGCATAGCGCCCCACACAAACATTTACCAGTTTTTCCTTAAAAAACAAGGTGTTAAGAAGATTTATCAGGAGCAACTGGGAATAGTTTCGGTTTAGTTTCACAGCGCTTCACAACGCAGTAACTCATCCTCAACGATATCGGTAACCACTACCATCATGCCTTCGGCAAGGCCATCGGTATCGGCAATTGCCCACAGTGTATCGCCAATTTTTACTTTGGGGCTGTGCCCAGCGCCCAGCACCAGCCTGCCCTTGGCCCCAATTAAACCCGCTAAACGGTTATTAAGCTGCGGGTGATCATCTTGCGCTTGCATCAAACCGCGCAGACGGGTTACCGCAAGATAGCTAAACACCACCGACGTTAGCGAGTACACCATCAACGCCCACTGCCAGCTTAAATCCCCCAAGATTAAATGCAGCACCCCGGTAAACACCGCCCCGGCTGCCGCCCCCAGAAAAAAGCCGCCGGGCAGCACCACTTCCACAATCAATAGCAGGGTGGCCAGGCTAAACCAGTGGAAGTAGCCCATTTCACTGATAAATTGAATCGCGTTCATAATCGCCTCCAAAGTGTAAATCATGGTATTTATAGTCGGCCCCGAGGGGCCGGTTTCTAGCTGGTTTGGCCGCTTTTATTGGACTCAATCAGGTCTTTTACCCCAGCGATAGAGCCAATCACACCGGCCGCCTCCAGCGGCATCATGATGGTTTTTGAGTTATCCGCCGCGGCGATAGCCCCCAAAGCGTCCACATACTTTTGCGCCACAAAGTAGTTAATGGCCTGGCTGTCACCTTCGGCAATGGCCTTGCTCACCATCGCTGTTGCACGGGCTTCCGCCTGGGCCTCACGTTCGCGGGCCTCGGCCTCCAAGAAAGCGGACTGACGCTCACCTTCGGCACGCAAAATTTGCGAGCGTTTTTCACCTTCGGCCACCTTAATTGCTGATTCACGCTCACCCTCAGCTAACAGAATCTGGGCGCGCTTTTCACGCTCTGCCTTCATCTGGTTGGCCATCGAATCCACCAGATCGCGCGGTGGCGTAATATCTCGAATTTCAATTCGGGTCACTTTGATTCCCCAGGGGTTGGTGGCTTCATCGACCTTGATCAACAGCGCACTATTAATCTGATCGCGGTTCGAGAGCATGGCGTCCAACTCCATCGAACCCAGCACCGCACGGATATTCGTCATCACCAGGTTTTGCATGGCTCGCTCTAGGTTATTGACCTCGTAAGACGCCTTGACCGGATCGATTACCTGATAGAAACAAACTGCGTCGGTGGTCACCATGGCGTTGTCCGAGGAAATCACTTCCTGGGGCACCACATCCAGAACCTGCTCCATCACAATTTGCTTATGACCGATAGTGTCGATAATCGGCACGATCAAATGCAGGCCAGGCCTTAGGGTACGGGTGTATTTACCAAAGCGCTCTACCGTCCACTGTTCCCCCTGGGGTACCTGTTTAACCCCCTTAAGAATTAAAACCAGGGCGAAAAAGGCCAATACAATAGGGAATATACTGTACTCAAACATAACTATTACCTCTCATTGGTTTATTTTGTTACGTATTCTTAACGCGAGGTAAATACTAGGGAAATTTAAATGGAAATACAAGAATTGTTACGTATAATTAACACAACTTACCAATAAACGGTTAAATAATGAGCAAAATATTCAGCAGCCCAGAGATGAGCGAAACCATTCGCCGCTACTTCGCCATTGAAAAGAACCTGCGCGGGCTCGATTACAAGAGCCTAAGCCAGCGCCTGGCCGAAGCCGGGGTGGCGCAATCGGAGGGTAACTTGCGGGTGAAAATGACCACAGGAAAGCTCGGAACCCCCTTGTTTTTACACTTATTAATGGCAATGGAAATACAACAGTTAGACCTGGGACAAGTTCGCACTATTTACCAGCAGGTATGTAAAGAGCTGAAAAAAACTTAGCAGCCGCCCAGGCTTTGCTATACTTGCCCACTGAGCCGGCCAAGTGATTGTGCAATTAAGGTGAAACCAAGCAAAACCAAAGCCCAAATTCGGGCAGAGATCCACAGCCAGGTGCAGCAGTATTTGCGCCAGGGTGGTGAGGTTTGCGCCTATGAAAAGGGCGTCAGCGGCTTGGACCAGCAGTGTAAGCTGCGCAACCCCTTTAGTCCCGGCCCCAGCCAGCCCAGCCCTCAACCACGCACCCCGGTACTAGAAGCCGTTAAAGCTATTGACGCCCGCCGTCAAAAAAGCAAAGTTAAAACCCCAAGCCGCCGCCCTAAAAAGATTTTATTGCGCGATGATTTTGGCGATCCCATTCGCTGGGTTTGGCAAGACGCCCAGTAAACTAGCCCGAAGTCTTAGCAAAGTATTTTTACCGCTGGTGTTATTTGGTACGAAGATACCAAATGGAACCTCCAGCCTTTTCCTGTGATCAATACCAAATAATAATTCAACAACACAAAGCACAGGGAGCAGACAGGATGCCAGAGCGACAATCCATTCGGTGCCTATTGCTCGATAATAACGAGCAGGCATTAAACTGTCTGGAGCAGCAATTACACGCTCAGGGGGTCTTTCAAACCCGGCTCTGCCAAAGCCCGGATGATGCCTTACAAACCCTGGCCGCTGGCGATCACTTTGATATTGTTTTTACCAAGCTGCACATGCCCCAGTTCGACGGCATCGAAATGATTCGCCATTTAAACCAACAGCCCCAGCCCAGCGCGGTGGTGTTAACTGATTGCCGCGACAACAAGTTATTGGGCAGTGTCGATCTGCTGGCCAGAGAAAAAGGTATGCAGTTACTTGGGGCTTTAGACCGCCGCCCCAACAAGCAGACACTGGCCAATATGCTCGATAACTACGACCCCAATTACCGCCGCCACTGCCAACCCCCGCGCTTGGCATTGAGCCCAAGCATGTTGCGCAGCGCTATTTTTCAGCGCCAGATAGAAGCGTTTTTTCAACCCCAAATTTGTGTTAACAGCGGCCGGTTAGTCGGCGCCGAGGCACTGGCCTACTGGCGTCATCCGGGCAAGGGCATTATCTCGGCCGATCATTTTATTCCCCTGGCCGAACAGTGCGGACTAATACCCGAGCTGACGCGCCTGGTGTTTCAATTTTGCTGCCGTCAATTACAAACATGGCTAAAACAGGGGATCAACATAAGTTTATCCATTAACTTATCTCCACTTAATTTAGATTGTTTAAACCTGCCCGAAACACTTTGTGAGATTACCCAGCGCTATAATTTAAAACCCGAGCAAATTATTATCGAACTGACTGAATCGAGGGTATTACAAGATTTGCCCACCAGTTTGGATATTTTATCACGGCTTAGGCTGCGCGGCTTTCAGCTGTCACTGGACGATTACGGCACCGGTCATTCATCACTGGAAAAACTACGCCAAATACCGTTTACCGAATTAAAAATAGACAAGGGCTTTATCAGGGCGGCCAGCCGCCAACAAGACAGCTTACGCATCTTGGAATCCATTGTAGAACTCTCAAAAAAACTGGAACTTAAATGCGTCGCCGAGGGCATAGAAACCCCTCAAGACTGGGAGCTGGTACAAGGCTTACGGTGCGATACCGCCCAAGGCTACTATATTGCCAAGCCTCTATCCAATTTAAAATTTGAAAGCTGGGCCAAACACTACCGCCGCGGCCTGCTTTCGTCCCGGGCTAAACCACGCCTACAGCCCGTGCGATAAGCCAGCTCGTTAAACCCAGGGCAAATAGCACTAACCACACCAGCAGCAACAAGCGCCAGGGCCGAAAGGGTTTGCGCTCAATACTGTTAACCCCTGAATTTATAACCCGGTCAACTCTCGCCTGATCCTCAGCGCTGAGTTTAGGCCCGTCTTCTACTGTGGCCATCTCCCTGCCCGCCTTTGTTATTGTTGTGTGAGAAAATTTACCGCAACACCAATTTATAATCAATCCACATCGGCGCGTGATCAGAATAGCGCGGCTCGCGCTGAATATGCCAATCGTAAGCTTTTTTGGCAATATTGGGGGTAACCACATGGTAGTCCAAACGCCAGCCTACATCCTTTACATAGGCCTGGCCGCGGTTTGACCACCAGGTATAAATTTCATCCTGACAGAGATTGCGAAACACATCGACCCAGCCGTGGTCGTCGTAAATTTTATCCAACCAGGCCCGCTCCTCGGGTAAAAAGCCCGAGTTTTTGCGGTTGCCGCGCCAGTTTTTTAAATCGATTTCTTTGTGGCAAATATTCCAGTCGGCGCAGATAATAAATTTTTCGCCACTGGCCATCATCTCATTGAGCCGCGCCTCTAGTTTATCCATAAACTCGTATTTAACCGCCTGACGCAGATCGCCACTGGAGCCAGAGGGCATATACAGAGAAACAATCGTGACATTGCGAAAACGCGCCTCGATCCAGCGGCCCTCGCTATCGGCCGGATCCCAGCCCAGGCCACAAATGACCTCGCGGGGTTTCACCCGGCTGTATAAGGCCACACCGCTATAGCCTTTTTTCTCGGCATCAAACACAAAGCGATGATAACCGGCGGGAAAAAACACTTCGTCTTCAAGCTGATGCTCTTGAGCCTTGGTCTCTTGAATGCACAACACATCCACATCCTGCTCGGCAAACCACTCAAAAAAACCCTTGCGCGCCGCCGAGCGAATGCCGTTGGCGTTAAAACTCATAATGCGCATACTGCCCCCTATCAATTGGGGGCTATTAGAGCAGGTTTGGCCTGGCTTGACCACAGCGGAAAGGTGGGTTGATTGATGCAGGGATCTGTTTGGGAGCAGCCGCCCATATAGGTGCCCGCCTCGCTGCCGCCCCCATCTCGATAATCCGCACCGATACTATACAACCAGCGCTTATCGCGTTGATAGGCAAAGGCCTTGCCGCTAAACACATCATTGGGCAAATCGCTTAAATAGCTTGGTGACAACTGCGCTAGGTGCTGGGGTAGCTCACCGTTTTCGCGTTCATAGGCGACCAGCGCCACGCGCAAAACCTGTGCCCGACCCAACAGCTCACGATAGCAGTATGCATAATGGCTGCGCACAAAATAATCTTTAGACATCGGCCAACTCGCCATATTGTTAGGCCGGTACCAGTCGGCATTGTCGCTAACGGGTGGCACGATTAAGTCCTCCAAAGCATTGGCCTGACAGGCGCCGTAATCGTATTGCTGCAATTGCTTTAATACCTTGGCATAAAGATTAAATGAGCGCTTGGGGTGCAGGTGGTATGGCCGCAACAGGCGCGCTATAAATACTGCCACAGGGTTCTGTTCCTCCACCTCATCGCGCCAGAATGCCAACACCCGGCGATACTCCACAAGCGCGTAGCCAAAACGTTGCTGGTAGATTTGATTTAAGCGTGGCGATTGTTGCTCGAAGTTTGCCAACAATTGGCGCAACTGCCTCGTACTTAAATGGGGAGTAAGCTCTGGCAATAGCAACTCAGCTTTGTTTAGACCATACCTTGCCACCGCCAGGCTATCAGTGGTCCAGTCACCGGACTCGCCTAACTTTAGGCCAAGCTCGGTCGCTGCCAAGTAATAGTCCAGTGCCTTATCGATATCCGCCGAGGTTTTTGCTTCATTTAAATACCATCTGGTTTCAAGAATCAACAAGTCAAGCAGTTGCATTAATCCGCCGATGGAGTAGTCGGATATACCCGGGGCAGGGCTTGGGGGAAAACGCCAATGGCTGGCCTGTAAACTTTCGAGCAGCGCAGGTAGATAAGGCTCACCCTGCTGCCTAAAAGCCAGCGCCGCGGGCCTGGCCCAATAACCGGGCTTTAACAATTTATAAAGATGGCTTTGTTGCAAGCTATCGGCGAGTGGCTCGCCTTTGTCGCTATCGCCTTCGGCAAACTGAAACACCTTAAATTGGCGATCGAGTAAAAACTCAAGCCCCGCCAGCTGCACCTGTTGATCCAGGTGTGCATCATTGATTAAACCCAAATCCTGGTATTCTGCTTCATCCCTTGAACCCCAGTAAAACACCAACACCAAGCCTAAACACAGCAACAACATCGAGCCCGTTACGATCTTAAGTGTTTTCATATCGCCTCCATTGCATAAACACCTATTAGACGATGGTAACAGACCTAAAGGCACAGGCAAAAAAAAGCCCCGGGCCAAGCGTGTTGACCCGGGGCTTTTTAATCATAAAGGTTTTAGAATAAATCTGCCGTCAAGGCCATCAGCGGTTCACTACCTGCCTGAATATTTTCAGCGTGAGTTTTAGCTTGTGGCAACAGGCGCGCATAGAAGAAACGGGCCACCGCCAGCTTAGACTCGTAGAAGCTATCGCTACCCATCTTCTGCTGGGCCACTTGCGCCATCCGCGCCCACATATAGGCGTGGGCCACATGGCCAAACTGATGCAGATAATCGTAGGCCGAGGCGCCGATAATCGCAGGGTCTGCCTTAGCTTGCTCAACGACGGTTTTGGTAGTCTCCTGCAAAGTGGCCAGGGCCGCCTGCAGCGGGCCGGTAAACTCGGCCATTTCATCGCCACAGCTGCTAATAAACGCGTTGATATCTTCGGCAAACAGTTCGACAAACTTACCGCCATTGGCCACCACCTTACGGCCCATCAGGTCCATCGCCTGAACGCCGTTGGTACCTTCATAGATTTGGGTAATGCGCACATCGCGCACCAGCTGCTCCTGGCCCCACTCGCGCAGATAACCGTGGCCGCCAAATACCTGCTGGCCCATTACCGTACAATCTAAGGCCTTATCGGTAACAAAGGCTTTGGTCACTGGGGTCAACAAGGCCATCATCGCCTCGCCGTGCTGCTGCACCTCACCCTCGCCAAACTTACTCTTATCCAGCCACATAGCGGTGTAGTGGTTAAGGGCGCGGGAGCCCTCGGTATAGGCGCGCATGGTCAATAGCATGCGACGCACATCCGGGTGCACAATAATTGGGTCAGCGGCTTTTTCTGGCGCCACCGCACCGGTGGGGGCGCGGCTCTGCAGGCGCTCACGGGCATACTCAATGGCCGACTGCCAAGAGCGCTCGGCGGCGCCCAAACCCTGAATGCCAACCACCAAACGCTCGTAGTTCATCATGGTGAACATGGCGGCCAGGCCCTGGTTGGGCTCGCCCACCAGCCAGCCTTTGGCATCGTCAAAATTCATTACACAGGTGGCAGAGCCTTTAATGCCCATTTTCTTTTCAATCGAACCACAGCTAACGCCATTGCGCTCACCCAATGAGCCATCATCGTTGACCATAATTTTGGGCACCAGAAACATGGAAATACCCTTGGGGCCTTTGGGGGCATCAGGCAGGCGCGCCAGTACCAGGTGAATAATGTTTTCCGCCATATCGTGCTCACCCCAGGTAATAAAGATTTTATTACCGTTGATGGTGTAGCTACCGTCGCCGTTTTCCTTGGCGCTGGTGCGGATAATACCCAGGTCAGTACCGGCGTGGGGCTCGGTTAAATCCATCGCCCCGGACCACTGGCCGGAGTACATATTGGGCAGGTATTTTTGCTTGATCTCATCGCTGCCGTGGGCATCGATGGACAGGCAGGCACCGGCGGTCAGCATCGGCGCCAAGCCAAAGGAGATGGAAGCGCCCTGGAGCATTTCTTCAACGTGGCCGGTGAGGGTTTTGGGCATGCCCATACCGCCGTACTCGGGGTTACCACCCAGACCATTCCAGCCGCCTTCGCAGAAGGTCGCATAGGCTTCTTTAAAACCTTCGGGGGCAGTTACAACACCGTCGTTCCAACTGGAGCCCTGCTCATCGGCTTCGCGGTTTAAGGGGCCCACCACTTCATTGGAAATTTTGGCCGCCTCTTCAAGGATGGCATCGGCGGTATCCATATCCACCGCACCGGCCAGGCCGGGCAGATCCGCCCACTCCTGCTCGGAATTGAACACTTCTTTCAACACAAAACGCATATCTTTTAAGGGGGCTTGATATTCGGCCATCGCTCTCTCGCTCGCTAAACGGTTGATTTATATAGGGTTTATCACATTCTACCACCCGGACAATACAGCCAGGTGACGGGGGTAAAAAAGACAATTCAAACAGGTGTTTGAAATTACTGGGAGTTGGGAGGAAAGTCAATGGCTGAAATGGTGTGGTTTCCAGTGTCAGCTGACGTTATTGCAGGTTTTTTGATATTGAGATTTTCTTAGGTATCTCTGAATAACTCGGCGATACTCAGAGGTACACTTAGTTAAGAATTTTTCTCTAAGCGGTTTGCCTTTGCGATCTCGACGTAGGTATCCAGGCGAGCTTCTAGCTTAATTAGGCGCTCATTCATACCATCGGTCTTGTCGGCAAGCTTCTCATGGGCAGACCAGAGGCGATCCACAGAGTCGGTTACGGTCGATATGTCTTTAATGAGGGTTAAGACCTTACTGCCAATGCCCATCACTTCAAACCCTCGTCCGCTTTTGCTTCCAAGCGAGAAACGCGAGCCTTTAGTTTAGCGATATTGGCCAAAGCTTCGTCGATCAACTCCTCCGCACCCTCTTCCTGGGCCAGAACTCGATCCAACTCCCTTTCAAGTACACTGTCCGGCACCTCAATGATCAGGCGCCCTTTGGAGGTGGTAATTTCAACCTCCTGGTCAAGATCAATACCAGCTGCCGCCAAGATCTGTCTATTTAGGCGAATCCCGACGCCATTGCCCCACTTTTGAATTGTTCCAGCTGTTTGCATGACATACACCCCTAGGCGTTTATACGTATGTATATACTAGCAGGCTATTGCGACCTGCTCAACCCGGTTTAGCTCTTTCTGAAAAGGAGGCATTTATAAACTCTGGGATCTTAAGCTGGATTAGTTCAGACCAAATCTGACACTCCCTCTTGAA
>JAOXRV010000222.1 GCA_025800435.1 Cellvibrionaceae bacterium
CGTAAAATTAGGGCACAGTCGAACTCAATCTCGCAGCGGTACAAAGTGGCCTATCCTATTAGAAATTTCATATTTTTGATCTAAATACCACTGCCTAGCTTGGGCATTTAATAATATACCGCGCCGATGATTAGTTCCGTATTGATTATAAAATTCAGCACTACGGTCGTTTACGACATTGGGGTTGCAACCATCACCATCAACCGCAGGCTTGCCACCGCTGAACTCAAGGTTATCGCCCACCTCAAGCGCCAAACATGACACCATTACCACCATGACAATATACAAACACCTTATCCTGGCATTGTTGATCATTTACTGGGCGCCACTCGCTATCGGTAGCCCTGACCCACTATTACAACGCGCACAAAAACTATTCGCCCCACTACCTACACAAATGCCCGGCGCCGCGGAGGATTCATCCGCTAAAATCACACTGGGCCGAGCTTTGTTTTTTGAAACTTCCCTATCCATAAACCACAGCCAGTCTTGCAATAGCTGCCACGATCTAACCGGCCCTAGTACAGGGGTGGATAATCAAACCACTTCGCTTGGTGCGCTGGGGACGCCGGGTAGGCGCAATAGCCCCAGGGTGTGGAATGCTAGGCTGCAATTGCCCAGTTTTGGGATAGGCGCAGTGCGGATTTGGTGGCGCAGGCGAAATCACCTATTTTAAGCCCGCTGAAAATGGCCTGGCATCAGTTGGGTATTAGCCTGGATGCCGAGCGAGTGGCCAGTATCGCCACCTTTTTGTGCGTGTTGGAAAATACCAAGCGACAGTAAGATATGCCAACGCCTAAAGCTGTTACCACTAAACACCTCCAGGCCATTCTTGCCGAGAAACCCATGCCTAACAAGCTATATACACCAATCGCTTTACTTGCTGAAAGAGTATTCACGCTTAACTTCTACCACCTGCACAATATAGGATTCATACCAGCGCTCGCGCCCAAAT
>JAOXRV010000235.1 GCA_025800435.1 Cellvibrionaceae bacterium
GCCCGAGTCGAAAAAATAGGCAAAATAGCCTTCGGGGTGGAAAGTGTCGTGATCCAGCTCGTACTCTTGGGCACGCAGGTCCTGCAGGCATACGATGTCGGCATCTTGCTCGGCCAGCCAGTCGTATAGACCTCGCTGGGCCGCCTGGTGGATACCGTCGACACTTAAACTGATAATGCGCATTAATAGCCCCTTGATACTGGACTGTGTATGATACCGGGCTCTATAAATATTGGTAGTTAAAAAGAGCTGGGTAGCTAGCTTAACGGCTTTTGGGCCGAAATATTGAGCAAGCAGCTTGGTTTGATCGCCGTGCCCCATTAGCCCGGCTGTGGAGAGTTTGCATGAAAGAGTTTCAGCGCCAGTTTATTCGCCTGGCAATTGAGCACGAAGTCCTGTGTTTTGGTGAATTTACCCTTAAGTCGGGCCGTGTCAGCCCCTACTTTTTTAATGCCGGGCGCTTTCAAACCGGCGCCGCCCTGGCCGATTTAGGCCGCTTTTACGCCGCCGCCATGGTCGATGCGGGGGTGCAGTTCGATATGCTGTTTGGCCCGGCTTACAAGGGAATTCCCCTGGCCGCGACCACGGCCGTGGCACTGGCAGACCACCACCAGCGTGATGTACCCTACTGTTTTAACCGTAAAGAAGCCAAAAGCCATGGCGAGGGAGGCCTGTTGGTGGGCGCACCATTACAGGGCAGTGTCGCAATTGTTGACGATGTGATTACCGCCGGCACCGCAGTGCGCGAGGTAATGGCAATTATTGACCAGCACGGCGCCCAACCTGCCGCCGTGGTCATCGGTCTCAACCGCCAGGAGCGCGGTAAGGGCGAATTATCCGCAATTGGTGAAGTTGAGCAACAATATGGTATTCCCGTTGTCAGTATAATTTGCCTGGACGATATCGTGAGTTATCTGCAAGAAACTGGCGAAAGTGCCGATACCGTAGCTAGAATAGAAGAATATCGTCAGCAGTATGGTGTTTAGGTTCAGGGTACCCTAATGCGTGTTGTAACAATCCACAAGCTGCTCAGCCTGTTGTTGGCCGCACTGCTGTTGGCGCAGGCCACAATCGCAGGTGCCGAGCAAGAGCGCCTCTATTATCGCTATATCGATAGAAATGGGGTGCAGGTAATTCGCCATGCCATACCGCCGGAGTATGTTCAGGGTGGTTATGAGGTGGTCACCCTAAGTGGTCGAGTGGTGCGGGACGTTAAACCTGCGCCCAGCGCCGAAGAAAAAGCCCGTATGCGTCAGGCCGCCAAGCAGGCCAAGCTGGAGGAGCAGTTGCAGCGTCGCTACGCCTCGGTGGAAGAGGTTGAGCGGGCCAAGGGGCGCAAGCTCGATAGTATCGATGGCAGTATTCAGATATTGCGCGGCAATATCGCCGGCATTGAAACCCGGATTCAGCAAAAGCGCTCAGAGGCCGCCAATTTAGAGCGTGCCGGGCGCCCGGTTAACGACGATATTATAAAGCAGCTGAAAGATCTAAATATTAAGCGCGATGCGGCTCTGAGTTTGATCGAGCGGCGCCAGCAAGAGCGCCGGGCGGTGATTGCCAAATACGATGAAGAGATTGCGCTGTACAATCAAATTAACGCCAAGGCGGAGCAGGGCAACGCTGAATAACACCGCAGATGTGCGCGTTAGGGCCCGCCCTTTGGGGCCTTGCTAGGCGATGGGGCCTTGGTTTTTAAACCGGTACTAGCGAAAGAAACCGCTGGTCAGCAGAGCCCACTGATCCTGCCAATTCTCGGTAGGTGATTTTTTAAATTCACTGCGTACAAACTGCGCGATACGGCCCTCGGCAGCGGCCATCAGCAAATTGGCGGCGGCGCCTACGGTAATGGCTGGGCGCAGGTTTTCACGTACTTCTGCCTCGCGCAGCACTTGCTTTAGCTGAGTTTCCAGGCGCTCAAATAATTGTGCCACACGGGTGCGCAGACGATCGGTTTCGCCGGCCAGGGCATCGCCGGTAAGAATGCGGGTGATACCGGGGTTGCGCTCGGTAAAGGTCAGCAGCAGGTAGAGTATTTTATCGCAGGCCACCAGTGCACTGGGCTGGTCGTTGAGAATCAGGTTGATGCGCGAAAACAGAGTCTCTTCAATAAACTCAATCAAGCCCTCAAACATCTTTGACTTGCTGGGGAAGTGTCGGTAAAGAGCTGCCTCGGATACGCCCACTTCTTTAGCCAGTGCCGCAGTGGTAATGCGGGCGCCGGGGCTGGCCTCTAACATATGGGCCAGGGATTGCAGAATCTGTTGGCGTCGGGAGATCTTATTGTTGGTTTTCGTCATAGCTGCTAAGTCGGCGGCCCAAAAGGTGGCCGCGCTAAAGTTCAAAGTAGG
Source organism: Cellvibrionaceae bacterium (assembly GCA_025800435.1). Classification (GTDB taxonomy): domain Bacteria; phylum Pseudomonadota; class Gammaproteobacteria; order Pseudomonadales; family Cellvibrionaceae; genus Pseudoteredinibacter. The sequence goes on from JAOXRV010000235.1 coordinate 2,349, forward strand.
TGCCGTGTGATACAGCGACTGGGGACTAAATCCTTACCACGGCGGCAAACGCCACTGTCTTTCCATATACCGCCCAAGTCTAATGGGCAATTATGGCGGTTTGATGGCACCTTTGTCGATGCTTAGTCTTGCCTTTGATCAATAAAAATCCAATCAGCCGCGATTGGTGATCAGAGTACCCACACCGGTATCGGTAAAAATTTCCAATAAAACCGCGTGTTCCACCCGGCCGTCAATAATATGGGCACTGGTAACGCCGCCTTTGACCGCGTCTAGGGCGCAGCTAATTTTGGGCAACATGCCCCCATATATGGTGCCATCTTCTATCAGCTCGTCCACCTGTTGGGTGCTGAGGCCAGTTAATACCTCGCCCTGTTTATCTTGCAGGCCGGCTACATTGGTCAGTAGCATCAGTTTTTCCGCTTTTACTGTCTCGGCGATCTTGCCCGCCACTAGGTCGGCATTGATATTGTGACTATGGCCCTCAGCACTGACGCCGATAGGCGCGATAACCGGGATAAAGTTACTGTCGATCAGCATGTCGATCACGCCGGTGTTGATGCTATCCACTTCGCCGACGTGGCCGATATCGATAATTTCTGGCGCTTCCAGGGCAGGGTTTACCCGGCTAACCGACAGTTTTTTAGAGCTGATTAGGCTGCCGTCTTTACCGGTAATGCCAATTGCCTGGCCACCGTTGTGGTTGATTAGGTTGACGATCTGCTTATTGACGCTGCCGCCCAGTACCATTTCCACCACATCCATAGTGGCACTGTCGGTAACGCGCATACCGTCCACAAACTCGCTGTGAATATTGAGTTTATCCAGCAGTTTGCCAATTTGGGGCCCGCCGCCGTGCACCACAATGGGGTTTATGCCCACCAGCTTCATCAGCACAATATCTCGGGCAAAGCTGTTTTGCAGGTCTTCATCAACCATGGCGTTGCCGCCAAATTTAACCACCACGGTTTTGTTGGTGAAGCGCTGAATATAGGGCAGGGCCTCGGTTAAAACCTGGGCGACCTTAACCGCTTTTTTATGGGACAGTGACATCGGGCTTTCCTCGGCGCCAGCGCTGGGCGCTGGCCTTAAAAACTGACAGAGGGCGCTATTCTAGCGAGTTCTGAACGAAATAGCTCTTGGATTTGGGCCAGCTGGGCCTCGGTATTCGCCTCAAAGCGCAGGGTCAGGGCGGGGGAGGTATTGGAGGCCCGCACCAGGCCCCAGCTGTGGGCAAAATCTACCCGCAGGCCATCGATGGTGGTGAGACGGCCATCTTCAAAGTGACCGTGGGAGATAAGATCGTTAACGATACGGAATTTTTCCTCTTCGCCAACTTCTATTTTAATCTCTGGGGTCGATGGTAGTTCTGGGAAGCTGGAAAAAATAGTGTCTAAATCTTGATCGCGCAGGCTCATGATTTCAAGTAGGCGGGCGGCCGAATACATGCCGTCGTCAAAGCCAAACCAGCGCTCTTTAAAAAAGATATGGCCGGATAATTCACCTCCGAGCAGGGCCCGGGTCTCTTGCATTTTAGCCTTCATTAAAGAGTGGCCGGTTTTCCACATAATGGGCCGGCCACCGTAGCTGCTGATCAAACTATTGAGCTGGCGGGTACATTTCACATCAAACAAAATATCAGTACCGGGGTTGCGCGAGACAATATCTTTGGCAAATAACATCAGCTGGCGGTCCGGCCAGATAATTTTGCCCTGGGGAGTAACCACGCCCAGGCGGTCACCGTCACCGTCAAAAGCAATGCCCACGTCGGCGCGATTTTTTTGCACCGCTTTTATTAAATCCTGTAAATTCTTCTCGCGGCTGGGGTCGGCCGGGTGGTTGGGGAAGCTGCCGTCAAACTCACAGTACAGAGGAATAACTTTACAGCCCAGCTCTTCAAACAGGCGCGGCGCTATCTCCGAGGTGGCGCCATTGCCGGCGTCAATCACCACGGTTATATCGCCAGCCAGGGCGATATCGGAAAATATCTGGTTGATGTACTCAGTGCTGATATCTTGCTGTTGCACTTGGCCGGCGGTGTCGCCAGTGGTAAAGGCACCCTCTTGAACACGCTGCTTGATATACTGAATACCCTGGTCGCTAATGGTGTTGCGGTTAAACACCATTTTAAAACCGTTGTACTCTGGGCCGTTATGGCTGGCGGTGACAATCACACCGCTGTTGCTGGCGCTGAGTACATGGCAGGCGTAGTACAACAGCGGGGTTGGCACCACGCCCAGGTCAATTACATTACAGCCAGTACTGATAATACCCTTGATCAGGTTGTCACAGATTTCCGGGCTGTGGCTGCGGCAGTCGCGCCCAACCAGCATCGCATTTTCGCCTTGGTCCAGCGCTTCGCTGCCCAGTGCTTTACCCAGCTTTTGGATAAACTCAGGGCTTAAAAACTGCTCGGCAATGCCGCGGATATCGTAGGCCCGAAAAACTTCTTCGGGAACGGCCGAGCTGGACTTGGCAATGGCAGCGGGAGACTTGAGTTTTGCCGAAGCCTCTGGCTTGGTCTCTGGTTTGGGTTTGCGCGGCATTGGCCCATCAAGCAGCTCGTGATCCTCTTCCTCAACTTCGATATTCAGAATATCTTGCAGGGTTTTGCTGCCGTGTTGCCGTTGGTATTCGCGAATGCTCTGGTCGAAGGCCTCGGCAGTAATATTAGCGGGCCCAGCTGCCGCTGGTCTCTCATACATTAAATAGCGCCGGCACAGTTGGTAGGCACCGGTTAAAATAAGGGCGCTGGCCAAAACCCAAATACTAATAAACGGCAGTAGGCTGAGTTGCGCAACTTTCAAAGTCGCCAGCGAGGGCGAAAAGCGCAGCTGCCAGAGCGTATTGGGAATATGTTGGATAACACTGTGAGCACCTTCGCCGCTGCCTACTTGAAGAATGCTTTGCTCGGGGTTGCGGTCAAACTTCTGCAGCAGCTCAAACTGGCCGGTGCTGGGGTTGGCCTCGCCCAGCAGCTCGGCAAAGGTCTCTTGTGGCAGGGTTACCATTATAGTGGCCACCGGCTGTTGCGCCTGGTCGTGTGGGATGGGTGCAATCAGATTGAATTGCCAGCGATTATCAACCTTGTTGGCTTCGATGGTGAGCGGCTGGTGGTTTTCGGCCCGAGTAATTTTTTCCAGCTCGGTAAAGCGAATCGGCGCCGGGTGGTCGCGGTCGAGCTTGGCCTCGCCGCGGGGAATAATTCGAATGCTTATAGCCTGGGGAAAGGTTTTTTCCAAACTCGACATAAAGCTGCGGATGGTTCCCTGCTGTTGCTGGGCAATGGCTTGCATCAGTGCTTCGCGCTCGGTAAAGCGCTGCAGGTCTTGCTTGAGCGAGCCGAGCGAATGGCTGACGGCATTGACCTGGGTGGCAGCGATGCTCTCAATCGCGGTTTGCAGGGCTTTGCCCGACTGTTTGTTAACCTGCTCCTGGTAGTACCAGATACCGAGGGCAATACACATTAGCAGCAAGCCCACTAAAATTGCTGCGGTTTGCTGTTGTTCCCGAGACCAATTTTTAATATTCGATAAGCGCATAAATATCTATATTGTTTTTAATTGAGGCGCTGGGCAATATCGACCACCAGAATCCGGGCCAGTTGGTTTTTGCTCAGTTGCTCCAGGGTTTTGCTGCCCTGGGCATCTACCAGTGTCACTTGATTTTCATCACTGTTAAAGCCAATGCCCGCCTGGGAGACATCATTGGCAATGACTAAATCCAAATTCTTGCGCTCCAGCTTGCCGCGGGCGTATCTTTCTACATCTTGGGTTTCGGCGGCAAAGCCAACACAAAATGGCCGCTTGGGGCTGGCTGCTACCGCGGCGATAATGTCAGGGTTTTTAACTAACTCAAGCAGCATAGTATCTGTGTCGGCCTTTTTCTTAATTTTTTGATCTTCAACTGTGGCCGGGCGGTAATCGGCCACCGCCGCTGAGGCAATAAACACATCGCAATTATCCAGGCTGGCCAGGGCGGCGCGGTGCATTTGCTCGGCGCTTTGTACCGCGACTCTTTCACACTTGGGCGGGCAATCGAGCTGGGTGGGGCCGCTAATTAAGGTGGTGTGGGCACCGGCCTCGGCACAGGCCGCAGCCAGCGCATAGCCCATTTTACCCGAGCTGTGGTTGCTGATATAACGCACCGGATCAATTGCCTCGCGGGTGGGACCGGCGGTAATCACCACGTGCTTGCCGGCCAGCGCGCCGCTGTTAAATTGGCGCTCGGCCAAATTCACCAGCTCGTCTACTTCCAGCATGCGCCCGGGGCCGACATCGCCACAGGCCTGGGCCCCGCTGGCCGGGCCCCAAACGGCGATATTGCGCTGGGCCAACAGCGCTAGATTATCCTGGGTGGCTTGATTGGCGTACATGGCCTGGTTCATGGCTGGCGCCAGGGCTAGCTGGCTGCGCCGGGCCAGGCAAATAGTGCTGAGTAGATCGTCGCCCTGGCCCTGTGCCAGGCGGGCGATAAAGTCGGCGCTGGCCGGTGCCACTATAATTAAATCGCCCCAGCGGGCCAGCTCAATATGGCCCATGCCGGCCTCGGCCTCGGGGTCGAGCAGCTCGGTGTGTACCGGGTGGCCGGACAGCGCTTGCAGGGTTAGGGGGGTAATAAATTCTTGGGCGGCGCGGGTCATGGCCACCCTGACAGTGGCGCCTCGGTCTTGCAGGCGGCGCACCAGCTCGGCGCTTTTATAGGCGGCAATGCCTCCGGTGATCCCCACCAGAATCTGCTTATTGGCCAAAGAACTCATGAATTCTACCTTACCGGCACACCGGCTTTGAATTGGGTAGTTTGGCCGACTGGGGCCAGCTAACAAAGGGCGTAAGATACCATTTTACCCCCTGTGGGGTGAACTACTCGAAGCTCGATCACCTTTTTACCTGATAGCAACGCAAATGACGATAAAACAATGGCCCGCCAGTGAGCGGCCCCGGGAAAAACTGCTGCAACAGGGCCCCTCGGCCCTGTCCGATGCCGAGTTGTTGGCAATCTTTTTACGCACCGGTGTGGCCGGGGCCTCGGCGGTGGATCTGGCGCGTCAGTTGCTGGGCAGTTTTGGAAGTTTGCGCGGCCTGTTGGAGGCCAGCCGCGAGGAATTCTGCCGCCAGCACGGCCTGGGTCAGGCCAAATACAGCCAGCTACAGGCAGTGCTGGAGATGAGCCGGCGCCACCTCGGCGAGCAATTGCAGCGGGGCGAGGCCCTCAACAATCCCAGCGCCGTGCGCCGTTATTTGAGCTCGCGCCTGCGCCACCGTCAGCGCGAGGTGTTTGCGGTGTTGCTGCTCGATAGCCAGCACCGCCTGATTCGCTATGAGGAGGTGTTTGAAGGCACTATCGATGGCGCCAATGTCTACCCCAGAGAGCTGGTTAAGTTGGCTCTGGGGCATAATGCTGCGGCCCTGATTGTGGCCCATAATCACCCTTCGGGGGTAGCCGAGCCCAGCCGCGCCGACCGCCTGATAACCGAGCGCATCAGCGCCGCCCTGGAGCTGGTCGGGGTGCGCCTGCTGGACCATATGGTTGTGGGGGATGGCGAGGTCTGCTCCCTGGCCGAGCGGGGGTTGTTATAGCCCCAATTGTGCTCCAGCTAGGCCCTTGGCACTAAATAGCCCGTTTGGGCCAAGCTCTGGGCAAAAAATCGGCGCAAAAGTTGAATCTGGGGGGCTGTTCTGGTATAAAACGCCGCTCTCTGCGGCCGGGGTCTGCCCCGCCCGATGTGTTTCGGTCAATCGAGCACCGTATTCGGGCACCCGCAGGCCCAACAATGAGTCGAATGTTTAGTAGCGATTCGCTGTGTTTTCCCCACTAAATGAGTGGAAGGCGGCAGTGATGATTAAGGTAGAGGCCAAAAGATGTCTAAGGTATGTCAGGTTACCGGCAAGCGCCCTGTAACTGGTAATAATGTTTCCCACGCAAAAAACCACACTAAGCGTCGTTTTTTGCCCAATCTGCACACCCACCGTTTCTGGGTTGAGTCAGAGAAGCGCTTCGTTAAGTTGCGTGTATCTGCCAAGGGTATGCGTATCATTGATAAAAAAGGCATCGAGACGGTTCTGGCCGAAGTTCGTGCCCGCGGCGAAAAAGTTTAAGCGCCAGCTAACCGGAAGGAGAATCCCCCATGCGAGAAAAGATCCGTTTAAATTCAAGTGCTGGTACTGGTCACTTCTACACCACTGACAAGAACAAGCGCAATATGCCTGAAAAGATGGAAATCAAAAAGTACGATCCCGTGGTTCGCAAGCACGTGATGTACAAAGAAGGCAAAATTAAGTAATTCTGCCTCTTTGCTGATTTTCAAAACCCGGCTGCGGCCGGGTTTTTTGTCGCTGCAGTTTGGCCGACGCCCGTAAACTGGCGTGTAAAAACCCTTCTGGCTTGTAAAATCCCCTTTTCTGCCCATACCATTGCCACCTAATCACTGGTAGCAGACAGGTATTCACGGTGTTGCTTAAAGCGTTTTGGGTACGGTGCCCAATGGTTAGTTTGTCGGTAGCGATTGTCTGCCTTTATTGCAGTGGCAGTTATGCTGCCCAGGCCAATAGGCTTGAGCATGAGCGATTTTCGGTTTACCTCAAAGGTGAGGCCGAATACGCAAGGCCGCTAACCTTGGTGGTAGAAGACAAAGGCTGCCACAGCTATGCCCTGGTCAATAGCTTTGAGCGGGATGACAGCGCCGGGATAATTAAGGTATCCATTCAACATAACTCAAACAGCTTTGCGACTTGTCGAGGCCCAGGCATACACTATTTCCCCCTGCCCCATAAGTTTGGCGGGCAAGCTGAGCTGCGAGTGTTTGCCGCCGATGACGACTCTAAGCTGCCCGCCTTTGAGCAAGCCAATTATGTCGGTAGTTTGGTTTTTACAGTAAACGCTATAGGTGCCGATAAATTCGCACTTGAATCCCCTGCCCCGGCTTCGCTGCAAAGCGGCATCGGCCTAATTCGCGGCTGGGCCTGCTCGCTGAGCTACCTGGAGATGGCCATCGACGATGGCGAGCGCTTCCCCATCGCTTACGGCACCAGCCGTGTGGATACCCGGGGCGTCTGTGGCGATGAGAACAACGGCTTTGGCATGGTGTTTAACTGGGGGCTGCTCAGCCCGGGCGAACACAACTTAAAGCTGTGGCGAGACGGGCCTACTGAGCCCATAGCCGAGGTCAATTTTACCGTGGGCGGCCTGGGTGAGGCGTTTATCCGCGGCCTGACCGGCACTTATACCTTAGAGGCCTTCCCCACTCCAGGCGAGTCAACGCTGATTGAATGGCGGCAGGACTTGCAGAATTTTATTATCCTCGAAAAGCGCGATTAGCAGCGGCTACAACACCTACCTGTCATTTTTTGCCGGCAAATCGAGCCTTTTAGCCTTGGTGTTAATCTAGTTTTGTAGCGATCATTACAAAACTAGTAAAAAGCGGCCAAGCCCATGCCCAGACCCCAATCCTTTAAGCGCGAAGCGGTGCTCAATAAAGCCATGTTGCTGTTCTGGCAGCGGGGCTATTTGGCCACCAGCGTGCAAGACTTGCAGGCCGCTACCGGGCTTGGCCCGGGCAGCCTCTACAACAGCTTTGGCAGCAAAGACGCGATCTTTGTCGAGGCGCTGGAAACCTATGTCGAGCGAGTGGTGAAAGGCCGCTGCGAGCGTTATCTGAGGCCAGAGTTGGGCCTTGATGGCCTACTGCACTACTTAATCTCTACCCGAGTCGAGGACAATGCTGACTGGGGTTGCCTATTGATTAATAGCGCCCAGTTGCGTGAGCTGCCCACGGCTGCCACCGCCTGTTTGCAACGCGGCCAGGCAACAGTGCGCCGCTATCTATTGGCGCTGCTGCAGCGGGCCGAGGCCGAGGGAGAGTTGGCTGGCCACTGGCAGTTGCCGCTGTTGGTAAGCCAACTGGAAATTTTTACCCGAGGCCTATTGTTACAGGGTCAGTTGGGTCAGGCCCCCAAAGCGGGAGAAATTAAAGCGATGTTTCAACAAGTGTTAAACACGGAGGCCGGTGATGGCAGTCAGTGAAGGCAAGCAATTTTGGGTTAAACGATCCCAGTTAGACGATACCCAGTGGCGCGAACAGCCACAGCAAGATTTGGCCGAGGG
>JAOXRV010000240.1 GCA_025800435.1 Cellvibrionaceae bacterium
TTCGACGCCGAGTCTTGGGGTGGGGTGTCGGTTCTGGGGGACGCGGTAAATACGTCCCTGTAGCTCTCGTCCGGCATCCCTGCCTCCCAAGCCCCCAGAACCGACACCCCACCCCAAGACTCTCCAAAGTGTAGAACTAAAACCCAATACCGGTATTTAGACATAAAGAAGATCACCACCAACTCTAACGGAGGCACAGCACCAGATCAGCCAAACTTGCCACCTGAACGGAATAGACCTCCTCTGCGATAAAGAGATTTGTGTTGGGTGGTGTGTTCTGGGGGCTTGGGAGGCAGGACGCCGGACGAGAGCCCCAGGGATGGGTTTATGCGTCCCCCAGAACACACCACCCAACACAAAGCTCGGTACCGAAGCCACAAAAGCCATACCTCAAACCATTAGCAAGTGCTAACTACGGCTTATGAGGCAACGCCAAATAATCGTGACTCTGCATCTCCAGCAGGCGCGATACGGTGCGGTCAAACTCGAAGCTGAGGCGGCCGCCGGAGTAGATCTGCTCCAGTGGTACAGCACAGGAAATCACCAGTTTGACATTGCGATCGTAGAATTCATCCACCAAATTGATAAAGCGACGGGCCTGATCGTCCGTATCGCGCCCCAACTGGGGCACATCAGACAACAGCACCGCGTGGTACTCCCGGGCCAGTTCAATATAGTCATTCTGGGAGCGCGGCCCATCGCACACCGCCATAAAATCAAACCAGACCACATCCTCAGCCTCAAACCGAGCCACAATCTCACGCCCTTCAATCTCCAGCCTGACATCGGCCTCAATCTCTTTGACATCCGGCGCCAAGCCCTCAAAGCTGCGGCGCAGGCTGACATCGGCTTCGGCATCCAAGGGGTGGTGGAACAGCTCGGCCTGCTCCAACGCGCGCAGACGGTAATCCACCCCGCCGTCCACATTGACCACCTGGGTATGGGTATTGAGCAGATCAATCGCAGGCAAAAAGCGGGCCCGCTGCAAGCCGTCTTTATAAAGACCATCGGGCACTATATTAGAGGTGGCCACCAGGCTCACACCGCGGGCGAACATGCCCTCAAGCAGATTGGCCAAAATCATCGCATCGGTGATATCGGAGACGAAGAACTCATCAAAGCAGATCACCTTGGCCTCTGCGGCCAGGCGATCGGCAACAATTTCCAGCGGGTTTTTCTCGCCGGGCAGGGTTTTTAGCTCCTGATGCACACGGCGCATAAAGCGGTGAAAATGCACCCGCATTTTTTGCTCAAACGGCAGCGACTCGTAAAAATTGTCCATTAGATAGGTCTTGCCGCGCCCGACCCCACCCCAAAAATACAGGCCCCGTACCGGCTTAACCGCACCGCCACCGCCGAACAATCGCCCCAACAAGCCAGGGCCCTTAACCGGCTTAGCACGGACAGCCAACAGGCGCTCGTATAAATCCTGCAAGTGCCGCACAGCCATCTCTTGGGCCGGGTCGTGCTGAAAATCCTCTCGCTGCAGATCGGCTTGATACCTTTCTAGGGGACTGCCACTCATAAATGTGCTCTTAATTTAGCCAGTAAAAAAACCGCGCCACTTTACCGAGGCCACAGCGCCGGCGCAAGGGTGTGCGCCACTACCCACATTGGAAATCGCCCTATACTTTAGCCGCTAAGGCCAATCAATTAGGCTATTTATCCTATATAATAAGCAAATCACTCGCTTGATTTGGCAACGTTATTGGTTGCACCCAAAGGAGAAAACTGTGTACGAACTCTTTCACCTTATCTTAGTTGGCGCCGGCATGATCGTTGCCGGCATTATTATTGGCCTGGCCATCGGCCGCAGTACCAGCGCTCAAAGCCGCGCCAGCAAAGACCTTAAAGAGCAGCTCGACCAGCAGCAAGAGCAACAGCGCGAGTACCAGCAGGAGGTGGCCGAGCACTTTGTCGAAACCGCCAAGCTGGTCAACCAGATGAACCAGAGTTATAAAGAGGTGCACGAGCACCTGGCCAATAGCGCCCTTAAGCTCTCCAACCCCGAAATCAGCCGCCAACTGCTGGAGGCCGGTACCAGCCAGCCAGAGCTGGAAGCCGAATCCATGCAGGCATTGCAAGAGCAGCCCAAAGACTGGGCACCGAAAAACCCCGGCGACAAGGGTACCCTGAGTGAAGACTTCGGCCTGGATGCCAGCGCCAAAAAAGAAACCGAAGCTGAAGCTGAAGAAAAACCAGCCGCCACACCCTAAAAGCAGCGCCAATAAAGAGAAACACCTTGAGAAAACTGCTGGATTTTATCGGCTGGCCCATCACCGCTGGCATATTGATCGCACTGCTAGCACTGACGCTGTTTCCACAGCTGCGCCAGCGGTTGCCGGGACAGGCCCTGCTCCAGCAGCCGCCAATTCAGCAACAGGTCGTGTCCTATGCCGATGCGGTGCGCCAAGCCGCCCCCGGCGTGGTCAACATCTACACCACAAAAAAAGTGCAGCTAAAGCGCAGCCCCCTCCACAACCACCCTTATTTTCGCCGCTACCAAGAGCGACGAGTGAATAACTCACTGGGCTCAGGTGTTATTGCCAGCAGCGATGGCTATATTCTTACCAATAACCATGTGATCGAGGGCGCCGACACTATATTGGTGCAGCTCTCCGATGGCCGCAGCACCTCCGCCACCCTAGTTGGCACCGACCCAGATAGCGACCTTGCGGTACTCAAGGTAGAGGCCAGTGGCCTCACACCACCCCGACTAAGAAGCTCCAGCGAGATACAAGTGGGCGATGTGGTGTTGGCAATCGGCAACCCTTTTGGGGTAGGCCAGACCGTCAGCCAGGGCATTATCAGCGCCACTGGCCGCGGCCTGGTCAACCTCACCAGTTACACCGGCTTTTTTCAAACCGATGCCGCCATCAACCCCGGCAATTCCGGTGGTGCACTGGTGGATGCCTATGGCAATTTAATCGGTATTAGTACCGCCATCCTCAACACCAGCGGGGCCTCGGGTATCAGCTTTGCCATCCCCGCAGACTACGCCCTAAAAGCCCTGCAAGATATTACCGAGTACGGTGTGGTGGTGCGTGGCTGGCTGGGCTTTGATGCCAACGAGCTTACCCCCGCCCTGGCCAAATCTTTTGGGCTAAGCCACAGCGACGGTTTTGTTATCACCAACGTGACCACCGGCGCTCCAGCTCATCAGGCCGGCCTGCAACCCGGGGATGTGGTCACCCATATCGATAATATCGCCCTTAGCAACGGCCTAGCGGGCATGCAACGGGTTACCCAAACCCGCCCCGGCACCCAGCTGCGAATCGATTTTGTGCGCCGCGGCGAGCCCCTTTCCACCCTCGCCACGGTGGCCCTGCGCCCCAGTCAACCGTGACCCATTTTCACCGCGGCCACGACTGGCTAGAAGAGCTTCCCGACCCCATTCAAACCAAACTGCGCCAGCAAATGAAGCTGCGCCAGCTGGCTGGCGGCGCCCCACTTTACCAGCCAGGCGACAGCGCCAATGCCCTCTATCAAGTAAAGAGCGGCCTGATCGCCATCAAACGCTGCAACAGTGAAGGCGCAGAGTTCTTGGCGACTCTGCACGGGCCGGGGGAATGCTTTGGCGAGATTCCGCTGCTGAGTAATATGCCGCGCCGGGGCTTTGCCGCCATCGCCTGCGGCGCGACCGAGGTCGCCTGCCTGGGCAAAGCCGAGTTTGAACAAATTGCCTGTGAGCACCCGCAAATTTACCAGCAACTCAACCAAAAGCTGTGCGCCATCATTAACAGCCTATTGCTGCGGTTAGAGTCTTTGGGCCAGGCCAGCCTGCGCCAGCGCCTGGCCGGGCTGTTGGTGGATGTGGCCGAGCGCCACGGCCGCCCCTGTAGCGATGGCGTTCGACTGGAGCTGCCGATCTCTCAAACCGATATGGGCAATATGCTTGGCGCCACCCGCCAAAGCATTCAGCGCGAGCTGCGCCGCTGGCGCGAGCAGGGTTGGATTGGCAAACAGCAAGGGCGACTGCTACTGTGCAATATAGCGGCCCTTAAACATGAGGCCGAACTGGGGCACCTCTAAATCACTGAATGATGCTCAGCGGGGCCTTGAGGCAAACGCCCTAGCTTGAGCACACCGGGCAATCGGCTTTTTTGCCAAAGCCCAGGCTACGCCACTGGCCACTGCGACCATCAAAGCACTGCAACTGGGCCAGGGGCTGCTCCATGCCCACCAGCATTTTGGTGGCGGCCAGGGCCTGCATAGTGCCCACCACCCCCACCAGGGGCGCCAACACACCTGCCTCTGCACACGCCGGGCCCTCATCGTCACTCTCATTGTATAAGCAGGCATAGCAAGGCGAATCCGGCCGGCTTAAATCCAGGCACAACAGCTGGCCATCCAAGCCCATGGCGGCAGCGCTAACCAACGCTGTGGCGGTGGCCACGCAAGCCCGGTTTAGGGCAAAGCGCGAAGCGTAACGGTCGCTGCAATCAAGGGCCAAATCAACACCATCGAGCAGGGCTTCCAGCGCCGCCCCGACAAACTTGCCCGAGTGCAAATTGAGTTTAACAGTTGAGTTAAGCTGACCCAGGCGGGCCGCGGCCGATTCGGTTTTAGGGCGTCCGATATCCGCCTCCGTGTGAAGTATCTGGCGCTGTAGATTACTCAGATCGACACGGTCAAAATCCACCAAGGTCATTTCGCCCACACCGGCTGCGGCCAAATACAGCGCCACCGGCGAGCCCAGGCCGCCGAGGCCATAAATCAACACATGGGCGTCTAACAGGGCCTGCTGGCCAGCCACATCCAACTGCGGCAGCAAGATATGGCGGCTGTAACGCAACAACTGTTCGTCATTCACTCTTTAACCCCCTGCCAGCGGCCGGCGCTGATGCGCTCGCGCCCAGCCAAATCGCGGTGACTGGCTACCTCGGTAAAACCAGCGGCTTGCAACAAAGCGCGCACTGCCTGCCCTTGCTGGTAGCCGTGTTCCAGCAGCAGCCAGCCCCCAGGGCTCAAGAAATGGGGGGCAGCGGCGCTTATCTCGGCCAAATCGGCCAGGCCCTGGTCGGCAGCCACCAGCGCCGAGTGCGGCTCAAAGCGCACATCGCCCTCGCTCAAGTGCGGGTCTTCGGCATCGATATAGGGCGGGTTGCTGACGATTAACTCAAATAGGCCCGCATCGCTCAACTCGGCAAACCAAGCACTGTGACACCAGCGCACATTGGCGACCCCATTGCGCTGGCCATTGGCCGCCGCCAGGGCCAGGGCCGCCTCGCTCAAATCGGTGCCCACCACCTCGGCAGCTGGCCAACTGCGCGCCAAAGCCAGGGCAATAGCACCGCTACCGGTGCCCAGATCCAAAACCCGCGCGGGCGGCTCGGGGTATATATTCAGGGCCAGCTCCACCAGCGCCTCGGTATCGGCACGGGGGATCAAGGTGCTGGGGTTTACCGCCAAGTCTAAATCCCAAAACTCGCGCCGCCCCAGAATATGGGCCACCGGCTCACCCAACTGGCGCCGGGCCAGCAGCGTGCGATAAGCCTGTAACTGCTCAGCACTGGGCTCGCGTTCGGGCCAGGTGAAAAGATAAGTGCGGTTTTGCCCCA
>JAOXRV010000301.1 GCA_025800435.1 Cellvibrionaceae bacterium
ATCACCAAACCCGGCTCGAGGGAACGCAAAACTTTATACTGGAACGCGCGAACAGCTGACCATTTGTAGGTGGATGCCAACACCATGTGTTGGTGGAAATGTTCGAGAAGTGCGGCATAGTGGGGTTTGGTGGCGCTTTGCTGGATGATTACCCAATACCCGGCGCAAAATTCTGGCATAGTTATAAAGTTTTTCTGGCGTTATAAAGCTTAGGCTCACCTGGAGCGTAAATATCAGGCCAAGGTTGGGGGTGGAGCGTCTTCTGAGGCGCTTTTAAATCTTCGAGCGATTTCCCCGAAGTGAGATCGGTGGCTTGTGGCGAGGCAATATGGCTTCCCTGACTGAGCTGGGCGAGCTACAGCTGAAGTTCCAGCTTCTTTATCTCGAGCTGTTGTGTCTCCTTTTGCAGCTGAAGCGCCGCCAACGAAGAAGTTTGTGCCGGTGAAAGCGACAGGCCAGGTGGTGGGGGCGGTGTTTCGACGTTGGCTTGGCCCGATGAAAAATTCATTGCCGGCGATGGTGGAAGATCGGTCACAGTCCGCTTTTTAGG
>JAOXRV010000305.1 GCA_025800435.1 Cellvibrionaceae bacterium
ACAGCTGGCCTACCAGTTTTCAGAAATGGGGCAGTTACTGCGCCTTGCCAATGGCGATACGGTAACTCAATTTGAATACGACGGCCGCCAACAGCTACGCAAAGTAGAAGCTGGCAATGGGGTAAACCACCATTACGCCCATGATGACTTTGGCAACCTAGTATTAGAGCACAGCCCAGATGCGGGAACTAAGTTGCATACCTATAACCCTCTGGGTAAGCGCGCAAGTTCAAAGCACCTAGAATCTGGCCTGCTAAGCGAGTTTAGTTACGACGCTGCCGGCAAGCTAATTAGTAAAAAAATTGGAAGCGAGCGAATCAGTTACCAATACCTGCCCGGCACCAATAAAATTACCGAGATAAGCAACACCAGCGCGACCGAGCAATTTGCTTACAACACAATGGGTAAATTAACAAGCCACACCCGCCACCTGGATGGGCACAGCTTTACAAGTGAATGGCAATACAACCTGCAAGGCAAGCTGATCCACAAAAAACTGCCTGATGGCCAAACCTTAAATTACCACTACAGTGATGACGGCCCAGTAAAAGGCAAGTTACGCCGTATAACCCGAAGCAAATGGTTTGGGCTTAGCGAAGAGATTATTCTGGATGAGCTAAACACCTACGAGGACACTGCCACCAACAAGCACTGGGTTTACGGTAATGGCATTAGCCGCGAGCTGAAAAAAACAGGTGATGGCAAGGTAAAAAGCCTGCGCTATAGCCAAAGTTATGGCATCAGCTATGAGTATGACATTTATGGCAATATCAGCGGGATAAATAATAACGGAGCCCAAGAGCGCTACCAACACAATCTTAGTGGCGAGCTTATTGGTGCAGAGACCGGCTTTGGCAGCTTTAGCTTTAACTACGACAAAAACAACAACCGCACTCGAGCTCAGGCATCGCAAGGCGATGCACACCTATACCAAACCACCCAGGGCGGGAATCAACTAAAAGCCATCACAGACAGTCGTGGCAATCTAGACCAATACCAATACAACAGCCACGGTTCAACCGAGTTAATACGAAAAGCAGGCTCTGATTTAAAGCTGGAATATAACGCTCTACAAAGACCGGTAAAGGTATATAAAAACAGCCAACTGATTGCAGAATATGGATACAACGGGTTTGGCGAGCAGATCAAAAAAGTTCGCTATAACAGTAAAGGCCAAGCCAAGGTTACTTACTATCTCTATGATGGCAGCAGAATTGTCGCGGAGGCCAATGGCAATGGCGAAATCGAAAGCCAGTACCTCTATTACCAGGGCAAGCTGGTAGGCAAGTTAGAAAACAAAGATATTTATGCCGTACATGGCGACGCGCTGGGCACACCAAGGATCGTCACTGATGCCGAGCAAAACATTGTATGGCAAGCCAAATATAGCCCGTTTGGTAAAGCCGAGGTTAGCACTTCAGATATCCAGCTCAACCATCGTTTTCCGGGGCAGTATTATGATGAAGAAACGGGGCACCACTATAACTATAAGCGTGATTATGATCCGGGTAGTGGTCGGTATTTAAGCTCTGATCCTATTGGCCAAGCTGGGGGGTTAAATACCTATGCTTATGTTGTCAATAACCCTCTCGCACTCACCGATCCGATAGGTTTATTTTTCGGTGATAACGAGGAAGATACAGAAAGAAGTAGTGAAAAACCCAACTCAGAAGAGGAATTTACCGACAAGCTGGAGATAGTTTTTGACGCTGCTATCGAAGATCTGAAAGACAACCCAGATGGGCGAATAGGCGCTAAAGTCTTAGAAAACCTGAAGGAAAATGCAATTATTCTAGCTGGTGTGATGGCTGTATGGGTAGGAGCCCACTTTGCAGGAGTAGGTTTTGTGGCTGATGCGATCCTAGCAGTAGCAGCTATAGCGCTATTTGGATACGAAGTTGGCCGCTTTATATACAATATCATCAAACTTGGAATGGAGCTAAATGATACAAGTATATGTGATCGAGATGCTCTTAAAGATATAGGCAAAAAATTATCCGGTGCGGTGATAGACCTCGGCGCAGCAATTGCTGAGAGCCTGTTGGTCGCCGGGCTTGGCAAGTTAGCTAAACTCCTAAAAAGAGCGGGCGAATTTGTAGGTGATAGCTACTTCACTATAGCTCGTAAAATTAAAAAAATTCTTGGTAAAAAAGCTCTCTGTTTCGTAGCTGGCACACTCGTACTGACACCCTCAGGTGCAATGGCAATAGAAGAGCTAAATATAGGAGACCTAGTTCAAAGCTGGGATGAGAAATCCGGAAAAGTTGTAAGCAAACCCATTACCAAGCTCTTTTTCACCCCAGGTAATACCATCTGGACAGTGACACTATTAAACACTGATACAGGACAAGAGGAAGCTCTAGGCACTACTGAAGAGCACCCATTCTACGTATTAGATGATGGCTGGACGCCGGCCAGCCAATTAAAACCAGGGAACAAAGTAGCCAAGCATAGCTCCGGTGAGGGCCTGGCCGGGTTCTTGGTGGTCAAGTCTGTTCAGCTAGAAGATAAGCAACAAGACACCTTTAACTTTGAGGTTTCGGAAACTCACAATTACTTTGTGGGTGAACTAAAAGCTCTTGTCCACAATGACTGTGATCCTGATGAACTTATCGCGCTAGGTGGAAAGAGGCTTGACGAAAATACCATTATAGGTGCATATGGGAATCGATTCACACGAAACCCAGATGGCACGTACTCAAAAGATGGGCCGGCAACACCCGACGAATTAGATCGCTCAGGTGTTGAAGTTAGACTAGATCCCGATTTACCCGAAGTCAACAAAGTGGTAAATTCTAATGCCGCTCATGTGGTAGATCGTGCTATTGAGAGAGACCTTGGCTTCAATAGCAGAAGAGAAGCGAATGACAAACTGCAAGAGTTAAAAACCGAAATAAAATCTAATGGCTGGCCGCCCGGAACTGTATTCCACAAAAATGGAGAAGATGTTTTAGTACCCTTTGGAAACGGATATGCAATTTACCGTGTCAAGGGTGGGCGCGCTGAGCCAAGAACTGCAATTACACGTGATCAGGCCTCAGCCTATTCACCAGATGAATGAGACAATAATGTCATATACTAAATTAAGATTTAACAAAAAAGAGAAATTTACATGCTTAATAGAGCTAGAAGATTTCGATGAAGACGGTGACCTAATTGAGCACCGCACTTCCAAAGGGATTTCACTTAATTCCATTATAGAACAAATTTCCGGTGGAAAATTACGAATTTCATCTGCGGATATATACATGGACTTCGACGAAAACAGCGACTTAAAATCGATGGAAATCATTAGTGCCGAATAATTGATCTACAGACTTACATTGTAGTAATGTCATTCCTGACACACCCGCGAGCAGGAATCTCCTACACGATACCCCTGGGAATCCATCGAATAAGTTAGGTAAGAATAAATTTTGGAACGAGGTTTATGTTACGACTAGACCTGGCGGTTCCCAGCCCTGGGTTGAAACCAGAAGTGGTGTCATTCAAAATGGTGGTGTTAATAATCCACCGAGAGAGTGGGTAGATGGAAAGGGGTTATTATGACCATTGAGTATCAACTGAATTCGAAAGAAGCATTTCTAGCCATGTTTTCATTTTTGGAAAATTATTACCTGAGAACAGGATCTGACGAAATCGGATCTATATTAAGCGGTCTTTGCACAATGAGCGACTGTAATCCCCCCATTTCAAACTGCAGTCTAAAGTAGAAGGTTAAACTAAACCCAGTAGCCGCCGTGGCGGCACACCACCAATGGCTGTATTGGGTCGTTCGTTGTTGTACAACCATTGCCATTCAGTGGCAAGCTGTTGTGCCTGTTCTATGCTCTCAAAATGATGCATATCCAACCACTCATGCCTGGCTGTACGGTTAAATCTCTCAATGTATGCATTCTGCGTTGGCTTGCCGGGCTGAATATATAGCAGCGTAATACGATGCTTGTTGGCCCAACTTATCATGGTCTGCGATACATATTCAGGCCCGTTATCACAACGAATTGCCGCAGGTTTGCCCCGCCATTCAATGACCTGATCTAAAGCTCTCGTAACACGCTGAGAGGGCATAGAAAGATCCACATCGATAGCCAGGCACTCCCGATTGTAATCATCGATCACATTAAACGTCCGCAAGCTCCTACCATCACTCAGGCTGTCTGACATAAAATCCATAGACCAGACTTGGTTGGCCCGAGGAGGCACGCTCAAGGCATCAGGTTTCTCGCGCTTTATACGCCGTCTCGGCTTAATCCGTAGGTTTAGCTCAAGCTCTCGATAAATCCGATACACTCGCTTATGATTCCAGGGAAAGCGTTTCTCATTCCGCAGGTAGAAAAAACACAATCCGAAACCCCAGCGTTTATGGGTTGTTGTCAGCCGTAGTAGCCAATCAGCGATCACGGCATTTTCAGCATCCAGCTTTGGCTGATATCGATAGCAGCTGTCGCTGATTCCGTATACGATACAGGCAAATCTAATACTAATGCCGTGCTTAGTAACAGCTCGCTGAGCCATCTCTTTACGCCGAGATGGCTTTACAACTTTCCCTCTAGGGCTTCCTGGCGCAGCTCCGCTTTTAGGCGCTCTTCTGCATACATCTTCTTCAGGCGGCGGTTTTCATCCTCAAGCTCTTTCAGGCGCTTCATCATGGAAGCATCCATGCCACCGAATTTTGCACGCCACTTGTAAAACTGGGCGGAGCTCATGCCGTGTTCGCGGCACAGGTCAGAAACGGCCACACCGGCCTCATTTTGCTTCAAAATAGCCAGAATCTGGCTGTCGCTATAACGTGACTTTCTCATAGAAAACTCCTTGGTTCCATTTTAATAGAATTTTCTACTTATAGCTGCCCTGGTTTAATGGGGGGATTACAGCGGCCCAGGCCGGTAATGCCGCTGCCTGCTTGCTGACAATACCCTGTTTAATGGTCAGCAGCTGCCGGTAAGGTAAATCCATACGCGAGTTATCCAGCACCCAGACTTGGTCACACAGTGGAATTGCGGCTTTTACATTGTCCAGGGTTCGGGGAATTCTGGCTTCAACTTTATCGGCCGGCACAAAATGCCCGCCCTGCTCCAGGCGCTGGGCAATACGGGCATTGTTAAGGGCGGGATTATCCAAATGAATAAACACTAAAATAATTTGATAGCCCATGGCCTTGGCCTGGGCGATAAAATCAATTTTAGAGGGGTGTGAGAAGACCGTTTCAAAACACAAGCTTTTGCCACTGGCCAACTGCTCCAGACGCATTCGCTCGGCTATTTGTGCCGCGGCGTAACTGTTTTGCTCCGGAGCCTCGGGAAAAATTTCTTTGGCGATATTATCTGCATTAATAAACGGCAAACCCAGGGGCTTAAGTCGCTGCTGATAAAACGAAGTTTTACCCGCGCCATTGCCGCCGACCAGCATCCACAACTGTTTTTGATTCATCCGCTGCTCGGTTTATTGCTCGGCAATAAACTGGCCATCTTGAAACTGGCCAAGTTCGACACGGCCATCGGGGTAGCAGGCTTCTAGCTTACCCGGCCGAGCTAAGGAGGCCTGATAGCGCACACTGCCACTGGCAACCGCTTGGGCCAAGGCGCCAGATTCGCGATCCCTATCCAGGGCGGCAAACACCGCATCCGGATCGATACTGACCGACTCGGTTTCTTCAATACGTATTTTGGCCAGCCCCGCTTTTACCGCCAGCAGTTTATTGGGGTCGACAATATCGGCCACCTTGCGGCCGATATCCGCCCAGTACTCTACTTGCTCGGCCGCACTGCGGTGCAGGGTTATACCGGCGGTGGTTGCCGCCTTCATCAGGCCTTCTTCCAGGCGCACGGGGGAGGATGCTTTAGCCATAAGTCACCTTTTAAGGATTGAACCTCCAAATTGTAGCAAATTGCTACAATTTCACAAACACTCGCTTAGACTGGAAAAATGTTGAATATAATCAAACAGTTATACCAGTGCCTGTTAACACAGGTTTATAGGCCCTAAACAACCTTTTCAACCAAAGCAGCGATTAACTCGCGCATCCATCTGTTCGCTGGGTCTGCATCCGCCTGGCGATGCCAGAATAATTGCCACTCCAGGGGGGCTGCGGTAAACGGCAGTTCGAGTATATGCAGGGGCATGGTCTCGGCGAGTACTCTGGGCACTGTCCACAGCAGATCGGTTTCGGCGGTGATACGGGCGGCCACCAAATAGTTTTGCACACGCATTTTTACACTGCGCTGATAACCCAGAGTGTGCAGGGAGACATCCACCTGGCCACGCCCTTTGCGTCGGCTGGAAACATGGATATGCTCACCGGCCAGATAATCCGCTAGCTTGAGCTCGGCTTTGGCCAGGGGGTGGTCTGGGCGCATGGCCACCACATAGGGCAGACTTTTAAGGGGGGCTTGACCCAGCTCCTTGGCGTTGACCATGGGGGTATCCACCAGCAGGTCGATAATACCCGCCTTTAGCTCCTCGGTGGCGGTGCGCCGCTCAACGTAGTAGCTGGTAATGGCGATATTGGGGGCCTCGGATTTTAGCCGCTCGCGCAGCTTGGGCAGCAGCAGGGATTCGGCCAGGTCGTTCATGCCCAGGTTAAACACCTTATCGGACTGCTGGGGCTCAAATTTTGCGCTGATATCCACGCTGCGGCCCAGTAGGTTCAGAGCCTTACGTACATCTTGAATCACACTCTCGGCCACCGGGGTGGGCACCATGCCCTCGGGGGTGCGGATAAACAGCGGGTCATCAAAGGTTTGGCGCAGGCGGCTTAGGGCGTTACTAACCGCCGGCTGGGTCAGACTCAGTTGCATCGCCACCTTGGTTACACTGCGCTCGCGGTAGATGGCATCGAGTAATACAAATAGGTTTAGGTCAATTTTACCCAGGCGCATGGGCCTCTCCCGCATTAAAAAAATCAATACTAACCTATTATCATAATAAATTAGAGTGATTGATAATGGGTGCCTATACTGGCTGCCATCGCCACTGCCTTTAGGAAGCTCCCATGTTTGAACACAGTCAAAAATCCAAAGATTTACAAGCCAAGCTTGCGGCCTTTATGGACGAGCATATCTACCCCAATGAACGCGCCTACGCCGAGCAATTACACAGCGCCAGCAACCGCTTTGCACCACTGCCGCTGATGGACGAGCTAAAGGCCAAAGCCAAAGCCTGTGGCCTGTGGAATTTATTTGTGCCCGAAGACCACGCTGAATACTGCGACCATGGTGGCCTGAGCTTTTTTGATTACGCCCCCCTGTGCGAGATGATGGGCCGGGTAATCTGGTCGCCGGAGGTGTTTAACTGCAACGCCCCGGATACCGGCAATATGGAAGTGTTTATGAACTACGCCAGCAAGGCCCAGCAGGAGCAGTGGTTAAAACCTTTGTTAGCCGGTGAAATTCGCTCGTCCTATGCCATGACCGAGCCCCAGGTCGCCTCTAGCGATGCCACCAATATCGAGCTGGAAATTAAAAAAGACGGCGGCGATTGGGTGCTCAACGGGCGCAAGTGGTTTATTACCGGGGCCATGTACGAGCGCACCAAAATTTTTATTGTGATGGGCAAATCCGACCCCGAAAACCCCAGTCGCCACTTGCAGCAAACCCAGGTACTGGTGCCCAAAGACACAGCGGGTATTTCAATTATCCGGCCGCTGACCACCCTCGGTTACGACGACGCCCCAATCGGCCACGCAGAGCTGGTGTTTGATAATGTACGGGTGCCGCTAGAGAATGTCTTGCTCGGCGAGGGCCGGGGTTTTGAAATTGCCCAGGGCCGCCTCGGCCCCGGCCGCATGCACCACTGCATGCGTTTAATTGGCGCGGCCCAGCGCTGCTTAGAACTGGCCTGCCAGCGGGCCACGGACCGCAGCACCTTTGGCCGCCCATTAAGCAAACACCAATCCCTGCGCGAGGATATCGCCAAGTCTTTTTCTGAAGTGCAAATGCTGCGCTTATTAGTGCTGCAAACCTGCCATAAAATTGATACCCAGGGCGTGCCCGCCTCGGTGGATATGATTGCCGCTACCAAAACCACGGTGCCGGTGATGGTGCAGCATATTATCGACCGTTGTATGCAAATTCACGGCGCCGGCGGCCTGACCGAGGATTACTGCATGGCCGAGGCATTTAACTACGCGCGCTGGTGCCGCCAGGCCGATGGCCCAGATCAGGTACACCAGATGGCGCTGGGTAAAAAAATCATCGAGCGCTACGCCCAATAGAAACAACGCTTCCACCGGCCCAAGCCAGTGCGCGCAAAGCAAACGCGGGCAGCTGGCTCAAGCGCCGGTGGTGTTAGCACTAGGGTACCTCTGAATAACTCGATGATGCTCAGCGGGACCCTAGCCCCCATCCTCAGCCACTCTCATCACTTGGCTCAATAGTCAGCCAGCCATTTGGCTGTCAAGGGCCATCCATTTTTTCAGATTTTTATCGAATAGCAAAACACTTGCTAAACACGATAGTTTAACGCCAAGCTAAATCTGCCTTCACGCTCACTTAGCGCACCCGTATATCACAAGGAAAATCTAAGATGAATCAAGACAAGCCAATCGACAAATACCCCCGCACAACTGGCGCTGTAATTACGGCGCTAGGCTTAACAGCAATTTACTTCTTTTTGGGCAGACCACTGATGTCAGCGCAAGCTGGTGAAGCCAGCATTTCTATTTCTATGAAGGGCTCACTAATTGCCATTATGTTCACAGTGCTGGGGCTATTACTGCTAGCACTTGGCAAGCATTTTGTTCCACTGCTGAAACCTGAAGAGGGCAAGCTCAAAGCCGGAACCATTGTCTTAATCGTGTTTTTGGCCGCTGCAGGCATAGGCGCATACCTGGCGCTAGAACATCTTTTGGCGGGATATGGCTACACCTCTAAATAACTCGCAATATAAGCCCGCAGTTCACAGGAGTAGATTGGCTGGGCCAAGGTAAACAGCCATTCCCCCTGAACGCCAACACTAGCCATTATGGGCTTCCATATACTTGCGCAACAAATTATTTATCTGGGCCTGGTAGTCTGGCCCCCTGTCTTTAAACCACGCCAGTACATCCGCATCAATACCAATCGCTATTACGTGCCGCTCGGCGTATAGTTGCTGACCGCTGTCGAAGTATTCCTCGCCAAGCTCCGGTATATCATTTACATCAATCTTATCGTCGCTTGGCTGTAGAAACGATTTACTTTCTTTGGCCATATGGCACCCCTTGTCAGGTTTAATTAACGCCCATCATCCACTTTGCGATGATCCCGAAAGGTGCGCCAGCCACTGATCATACTGCTGACTAAAGACTGGCGCGACATAATATCCTCGCGGATGGCGACATAAATATGAATCATCACAAACACAATAATTAACCACATACCCAGGTGGTGAAAGGTATGCACATCCTGGCTCTGGCCAAACAGGGGAATTACCCAGCTGCTAAACCACTGGTACTGCCAGCTGTCGTAACCGCTGCCCTCACCGTATAGGGCCAGGCCGGTGATCATCATAAAAATTGCCCCCCAAACAAAGATAAAGTGCATGGCCAGTACCGCCAGGGGGTTGTGGCCGGTGTATTTGCGCGGCTCTTTGGCCAAAAATAAATACCACTTTATCTCGTGCCATACGCCGCCCCAATAGCCCAGGCGGTGCAAGGGCGGTAGAAATATCTCCCGCGCCTGGCGATTGCCGATAATGGCCCAGTAGAGGCGGCCAATAAAGCCGATCACAAAAATATAAGCTGCGGCAAAGTGGGCAAAGCGGATATAGCCCATCAGGTAATTGTCGATGGCCTCGCCCGGCACACTGGGTAAGGGTGAACCGATAAAATAGCCGCTGATACACAAGACCACTATGGCGAGGGCATTTACCCAGTGCCATAGCCTTACCGGCACTTCATAGACATAGACCGCAGGCTCGGTGCGCTGCTGTATTTGCTCGCTGCTCATGGCAACCTCCGGCTTATAGGCTAATGGGGCTGGTGGTAACCTTGGCAAGCTCCTGCCCTTTCTCATCCATTACATGGGTAGAACAGGCCAGGCAGGGGTCAAAGCTGTGTAGACTGCGCAAGATCTCCACCGGCTCTTCGGGCACCGCCACTTTGGTATTCATTAACGCCGCCTCGAAGGCGCCGATATTGCCGGCCTCGTCCCGAGGGGAGCCGTTCCAAGTGGTGGGTACCACGCATTGGTAGTTATCAATTTTAGTGTCTTTGATTTTTATCCAGTGGCCCAGGGCACCGCGCGGCGCCTCAGTAAAGCCAACCCCTCTGGCCTCGGCGGGCCAATCCTGCGGGTCCCACAGCTCGCCGCTGTGGGTAGCGGTATCGCCGTTTTTAATATTGCGCATCAGCTTATTAAAAAAGTACAGCTGAGTATCGGCGGCCCACTGGGCCTCCAGCGCGCGGGCGGCGGTGCGACCCAGGGTTGAGAATAAGGCGGTAATCGGCAAATCTAAGGTGCGCAAGGTAAATTTAATCTGCTCGGTAATGGTTTCGTGGCCCTGGGCATAGCCGATAATATAGCGCGCCAGTGGCCCCACCTCCATCGCATGGCCTTTCCAGCGCGGGGCTTTAATCCAGGAATAGCTAGCGCTCTCATCGAGCTGTTCAATATTTTGCGAAGTGCCCTTGGCACTGCTGACATCAAAGTGCGGCTCGGTAATACCATCCCAGGGGTGTAGGCCCTTGACCCCATCGGGGTATTTATACCAAGAGTGCGGCACATACTCTTGAATTTCTTCGGGGTCTCTCAAATCAATGGGGTGCACCTGGGTCAGGTCGCCATTAATAATGGCACCTCGGGGCATCATCAAATTAGCGGCGGAATAATCGTTTGCCTTATCGGGTATATCGCCGTAAGACATTACATTTTTACCCGACAAACCGCCGCCGTAGAGCCAAGTGCGGTAAAACTTACCAATCGCCAATACGTCAGGTATATAGACATTATTAATAAAATCTCGGGTGTCTTTTAAGATTTGATGCACCTGATTGAGATTAACCATATTCAGGCCGCCCACGGCGCCTACTCCATCGATATTGATTGGGCAGGGTACCCCGCCCACGGTCCAGTTGGGGTGGGTGTCTTTACCGCCGAAAATGGTGCGGGTTTTCATTATTTCTTTTTGAAAATCGAGCGCCTCTAAATAGTGGGTTACCGCCATCAGGTCGGCCTCGGGCGGTAATAAATAAGCGGGGTTAGTCCAGTAGCCATTTTTAAAGGGGCCCAACTGGCCGGATTCCACAAACTTGCGCAGACGGTTTTGCACATCCCTAAAATAGCCGGGCGATGAATTGGGGTGGCGGGGGGATACCTGCTGTTGCAGCACCGAGGTCGCCTTGGGGTCGGCCTTTAGGGCATTGACCGGGTTAACCCAATCGAGTGCGTGCAAATGGTAAAAGTGCACCAAGTGATCGTGCACCTGCAGCGATAACTGCATAATATTGCGAATGCTATTGGCATTTTCTGGAATATTAATGCCCAGCGCATCCTCCACTGCGCGCACCGACGTTAAGGCGTGGGTGCCGGTGCAAACACCGCAAATACGCTGCACAAAGGCCCAGGCATCGCGCGGGTCCCGGCCTTTTAATATCACTTCTAGGCCGCGCCATATGGTGCCGCTAGATACCGCATTGCGAATAATATTATCGCTATCAATATTCACCTCGGCGCGCATATGGCCTTCAATACGGGTTACTGGGTCGACCACAACGCGCCGGCCGGAGGTATCTAGGGTGTAGCCGTTGGGTGTTTTTATTTGGCTCATGATTATTCCTCTGTGTCCTTACGACTACTCGTCACTGCTGTCTTTACTGCGCTTAAGGGCCGAGACCCCAGCGTGCACCGCCACTGCCCCGCCAACAACACCGGCGGCGACCATGCCCACTTGATCGGCGTTTTCTTCAATACCAAATTGGTGAATACCGCTAAGGCGATCGTAAAAGCCACCTTTATCCCAAAAGCCGTCTTCAGAACAACCGATACAGGGGTGCCCCGCCTGAATGGGGAATGAGAGACCACCGTTCCAACGAATGGTGGAACAAGCGTTATAAGTGGTGGGGCCTTTGCAGCCCAATTTGTAAAGGCAGTAGCCCTTGCGCGCACCCTCGTCATCCCACGCTTCCACAAACTGGCCCGCATCAAAGTGGGGGCGACGGTAGCATTTATCGTGTATGCGCTGGCTGTAGAACATCTTTGGGCGCCCCAGGCGATCCAGCGGCGGCAACCGCTCAAAAGTCAACATATAGGTGATCACCGCCGTCATCACCTCGGCGATGGGCGGGCAACCGGGCACCTTAATAATGGGCGCATTACCCAGATCGGGCACTTTGTGGATTGGGGTCGCACCGGTGGGGTTGGGCGCCGCTGCCTGTACACATCCCCAAGAGGCGCAGGAGCCCCAGCTGATAATCGCCTGGGCGTGTTTAGCCGCATGGCGCAGCTGTTCGGTATAGGGCTTACCAGCAATAATGCATGACATGCCGCCTGTATTTTGTTGCTCTAAACCCGGGTTGCCCTCGCAGGCCAGAATAAATTTTCCATCATACTTTTCTATGGTTTCCTCGACGATAGCCTCTGCCTGATGCCCAGCTGCAGCCATGATAGTGTCGTCATAGTCCAGCGAGATCATCGATAGGATAACGTCTTTGGCCAGGGGGTGGCCGGAGCGAATAAAAGATTCCGAGCAACAGGTACACTCTAGCCCGTGCAGCCATAGTACCGGTATACGCGGCTTGGTCTCCATGGCCTCTTCAATTTTTTTGGCATAGGCCGGGGAAAGCCCCATAGCGGCGGCCGTTAAACTGCAGAATTTAACAAAACTGCGCCGACTGATTCCTTGACGGCGAATCACTTCATAAAAAGTTTCCATAACGAGGCAGGCTCCTCATATATATTTACTATATTTATTTTTTATCAATATTTTATAACGCAGTGTTTGTGCCAACTTTCTAAATGTGAATAAAACAAGGGTTTAGGTGAAACCTTTACTAATTTCCAAGACAGAATGTCGATTTAAATTACAGTTTCGAAAAGAACTGGCAACTAAAGTTACCCTTTGGGAATTACTAATCATGTAAAGTTCGTATACACGCTCTACAGATTATCCTTTATGCTGCTCGCAACAATAAAATTTTTAAAACTGTTTTAAAAAATCGATGCGAAGCAAAACAAGTAAGAGAATACTAATTCTAGGAATTGGTAACATACTTTGGGCTGATGAGGGTTTTGGGGTTCGCACTGTCGAGCAACTTCACCAACACCATCATTTCCCCCCTAATGTCACCCTGCTTGATGGTGGCACCCAAGGCCTATACCTGCTTCACCACATTCAAAACTGCGACTACCTCATTATCTTTGACGCCATCGACTACCAGCTGGCACCGGGAACGCTCAGACTGCTGGAAGATGAAGCCGTACCCCAGTATCTGGGCGCCAAAAAAATGAGCCTGCACCAAACCGGCTTTCAAGAAGTGTTGGCCACAGCCACAATGTTGGGCCAATACCCCGAGCAATTACTGCTTATTGGTGTACAGCCAGAAAATATCGACGATTTCGGTGGCAGCCTCACGCCCCTCTGCCAAAGCCGAATAGCGCCGGCAATTAATGCCGCGCTTAGCTGGCTGTTGCAACGCGGCGTCCAAGCCCAGGCTCGGTCTGCGCCATTGCCAGCCACGCAGTTACTGGCCGGTGCCGAAATAAACCGCCAAACTTATGAGAGCCAGCGTCCCAGCTCGAACCAAGCCTGCCGGCTTGGCGATGAGCGTGTACTCAATAGCCAGCGCTATCAATTGCAGTACCGCCCCCAAGTACTCGCTGAGGACGGCGTTATCAGCTGCGATGTGGATCACCGGGGTAAGTACTGATGTGTATCGGCCTGCCCATGCAAATAGTAGAAAGCGCGCCAGGTACCGCCCTGTGCGAAGGCATGGGCCGCCAACGCCAGATAGACACCCAGTTAATTGGCGAACAAGCACCGGGCACCTGGGTATTGGTCTTTATTAACAGTGCCCGAGAAGTCATCAGCGCCGAGCGCGCCGAAGAAATTGGCGCCGCCCTGGAAGCCTTGGCCCAAGCCATGGCAAATCCCCATCTTACCCGGCAAAACTTAGACCCATTTTTTTCCGATTTATGCGAAGGCGAACCGCAAAAACCCGCCTCATTGCTCGATTTAGAACAGCGCCAACAATCTCAATGCAGCCTTGAACTCAAAGGAAAGCTCCGCCATGAGTAATATTCACCTGGATGCAATGCGCCAGCGCCACCACTACCCTCTGCTGCGAGCCGAAAAAATAGACGCTTTTAGCCAAGCCAACACACACAGCATCCTATTTTTAGCTGGTGATCCGGCCCGTTTCCCAGAAGCTAACGATGTGGCGATGATTTTGCCCGAGCTGATTAGCGCACTGGACGCTGATATACAGGCGGCACTTATTGCACCTGAACATCTGCGCGATGTACAGCAGCGCTACCGCTGCACCATTTGCCCCAGCTTGGTGTTTTTGCGCGCCGGCGCTTATCTCGGCGTCATCAGCCACGTACAAAACTGGGTTGACTACCTGGAGCAGAGTCAGCGCCTGCTGGCCAATTCACCGAAGCCAGACCCGGGCGATGATACCCAGCCACTGACTGTGCAATAAACGAGAAGCGAAAATGGCCCAAGATTATATTTCCGTGAAAATTGTTGGCCCCGGCTCGCAGCCCGAAGATCCGGACGGTTTAGCGGCAGATTTTGACAATATGCCCGATGAGATGCACACCTATAGCGCCCCCATCCTGCCCGAGCCCGAAGATACAAAAGGCCTAGACCAAGCGCTGCAACACGCGGCCCTATTGCAGCAGGCACTCGACCAGTGTGATATCAACAGCGCAAACAACCCCGCCATTGAACTCGACCAACTGGATCGGCAAAACCGCGAATTTTTCGATCAAATTTTGGGTGAAGGGGAAGTTGGCATCCAGGCCAATGGCAGCGTTAATGCGCACTGCCAAGAGTCCCTACTGGCCGGGGTTTGGCGGGTGCAATACCACCGGCCAGACGGCGTGGTTTATAAAGATACAGTCGAGGTTGGCGCCATTCCGAATTTGGTAAAGCACCACGGCTTTAATGGCGCCCAAGCCAATATTGCCCCTAAT
>JAOXRV010000308.1 GCA_025800435.1 Cellvibrionaceae bacterium
TATTGTGGGCCAGTAGAATTAGGCCGCTGGCAGCGCTGTCCAGGCGGTGAACGATATAACAACTGCGCTCTAGTTGTAGCTCGCCCTGGCGCAATACCGAACAGTGATCGCCCCAGCGGCTGCCGTGGCTGCGCATGCCGCGGGGCTTAAGCCAAACGCTAAAGTCTTTCTCGCCGTGCAGTTTTTTAAGCGCGCCGGGCTGCTCGGCTAATACCTTGGCATTGTAATAGAGGTGCAGCTGCTCAATACCCTGGCAGCTCTGTTTGTGTCGGCGCAGTGGCGCGGTGCGCTTGCCTTTTTGGGCCCACACCGCGCCTTTGCTCATGGCGTCTTTTAGTTGGGCGCGGCTAAGGCTACTGGCCTGTTGCAACACCGCCAGCGCCAGGGTCTCCTGGCTACTCGGGTCGATGGGAATATGTAACTCTATCGGCTCGCTAGCAGGCTGTTGAAAAACTACCTGCGTTGCTTCAGCCGCGTTAAAAATGGGCTCAAAATGCTCATTTGTCACTTATAAACTCCGCTTTTTCGCCCATTTTGACCCAGAGGGCCTAAATGCCTTGCTGAAGCTGCCTCGCAAACGTTTTTCAACAGCCTGCTAGTGGGCATCGAACATTTGAATCATATAGCCGCTGGCCAGGGCCTCGGCAATGGCCGGGTCTTTGTCGATCAGCTCTGGGCTGAGCTTATCGTTGGGGATCAGCTTGCGCTTTTCAATGTGCACTTCGCTAAAGCCCTCTTTTAATAAAAACAATTGGCACAGTTTTTCGGCCCCAAACATATCCTTAAAATCGATATAGACAATAAAGGGCACACTGCTGCCCGCGTTAAAGCCTGGCCGGTCTTGTTGGGTTTTGGCTGTGGCCGAAAAAATATACATTGTTGCTTAGGGTCCTTAAGTGGTGAGGGCGATACGAATAGCATCCAGCTGCAACTGGGCACCGCCCAATGCCTCTTCAATTTGGGCGCGCCGCTCGATCAAATGCTCGATTTCTTCGGCGCGGATATTGGGGTTGACCTGGGCCAGGGCCTGCATTCGCTCCAGCTCATCGCCCAGTTGCTCGCGGGCACGGGCTAGGGCCGCCTGCTGTTGCAGTGCCTGCTGGGGGGCGGCCAGTTTATCCGCCGCCTCGATTAAGCTGGTAATGGCCTCGCGGCCCTGGCGGGCTATTTCCTGGGCGGTGCGCTTAGGTATTTTTTGCCCCAGCTTATTGAGGTGGCCGGCCTGAATAATATTGGAGAAATCTTTATCGTTGCTGTCCACCACCACGCGGATCGGGCTAATGGGCAGGTAGCGATCAATCTGCAGGGCCTTGGGGGCCTGGCAGTTCATGGTGTAGATGGCCTCCAGCAATAAATTGCCCGCCTTTAGGGGCGGCAGTTTAATACTGCAAATACAGGTATTGCCCTTTTCGCCGCTGCGAATCATATCCATGGCGTCCACCACCATGGGGTGCTCCCAGCTTAAAAACTGTAAGTCATCCCGGCTTAGGGCGGTATCGCGGTTGACCGTGGCGGTAAAGCCCTCATCGGGCAGGTGGGGGAAGTGGCCCTCGCGCATATGGTCGCCCGGGCGAATCACCAGCGTGTCTTCGCTGTGGGCCTCACTCTCGACCCCGTAGCTGTCAAATACCGCATCCAGGTAATCGAGCAGCTCGCCGTCTTTTTCGTGGCGGCTGATATTATCGACTAACTCAGCGGCGTGCTCGGCGTTAAAAGAACTCAGCTCTAATAAGTGGTTGCGGCCATCGGCCAGTTGCCGATTGAGCGCGTTACAGGCTTCGGCGGTATCTTCAATCAAGCTTTCATAATTGTCGGGCTCGGCCAGTGCCTGGCGCAAACGCTCGGCGAATTGTAAGCCCAAGCTGTGGCCGGCGGGGCAGGTGTGTTCAAACGCGTTGAGGCCGCGGTGGTACCAGTTGAGCAAGACCTCTTGGGCGCTGCCTTCAAAGTAGGGGGTGTGAATCTTGACCTCATTGCGCTGGCCAATGCGGTCCAGGCGGCCGATGCGCTGCTCCAGTAAATCGGGGTTGGCGGGCAGGTCAAATAAAATCAGGTGTTGGGCAAACTGAAAATTGCGCCCCTCGCTGCCAATTTCCGAGCAAATTAAAATATCCGCACCGTCTTCGCCGTCGGCAAAATAGGCGGCGGCCCGGTCTCGCTCCAATAGGCTCATGCCTTCGTGGAACACGGCGCTGCTAATGCCCAGGCGCAGGCGAATATGGGATTCTAAATCCAGTGCGGTATCCGCATCGTGGCAGATTAATAAGGTTTTTTGGCGGCGGTGTTGCTTTAACCACTCTTTTACCCAGGGCACCCGTGGGTCGTGGTTAAGCCAGGTTAAACCCAGCTGGCGCTCGGCCTGTAATACTGCGGCCACGCCCGCCTCTAATGTGCGGTGATCATCCTGCCAGCCCTCGGGCTTGGCCAGCGGGTAGGGGTGCAGGCGGCGTTCGGGAAAGCCTGAAATATTATCCCGGGTATTGCGCATCAACACCCGGCCGGTGCCGTGCTGGTCGAGCAGGCGGGCAATGGCGTAGTCGGCGGCGGCCTTGCCATCCAATTGCTGGTAGTGCTGGTGCTGGTGCTCGCCCAGCCAGTTGTGGAGCTGGTGGCCCTGGGCTTTATCCAGCTCGGCCCCTTGCTGCAGCGCCATCACCAGGTGGTTTACATCGCTAAAGCTGGCTTCTTCTTTGCAAAAATGCTCAAAATCTGGGTAGCGGTCTGGGTCCAGCAGTTGCAGGCGGGCAAAATGGCCCTCTACCCCCAGTTGTTCGGGGGTGGCGGTTAGCAGTAGCAGGCCGCGGCTGTGGCCAGAGAGGGCGGCCACGGCCTGGTATTCGTCGCTGGCCAGTTCTGGTGTCCACTCCAGGTGGTGGGCCTCGTCCACCACTAATAGATCCCAGTCACAGGCCAGGGCCTGTTCCAAGCGCTCGGGTGAGCCGCTTAAAAAGCTTAGCTGGGTAATAATCAGCTGGCTGGATTCAAACGGGTTAACGTCCTCTTCTAGGGCCTGGCAGCGGTTTTCGTCAATAATGCTAAAACTGAGGTTAAAGCGGCGCAGCATTTCCACCAGCCACTGGTGCACTAGGGAATCGGGCAGCACAATTAACACCCGCTGGGCCATGCCGGTAAATAACTGCTTGTGAATAATCAGCCCGGCCTCAATGGTTTTACCCAGGCCAACTTCATCGGCCAGCAGCACCCGGGGGGCGTAGCGGCTGGCCACCTGCTCGGCAATATACAGCTGGTGGGGCAATAGTTGTACCCGGGCACCGGCCAGGCCCTGTACCGGCTGGGCTTGAATCTCTTCCAGCTCTTTAAGGGTGCGGTAGCGCAGGGCAAAGCTGCGCGGCGAGTCTACTTGGCCCGCAAACAGCCGCTCTTTGGGGGCGCTAAAGCGAATAAAACTGGACAGTTCCAGCTCGCTAAGCACAATCGGTTCGCCCTCGGCGGTGGTGCCGTGGTAGTTGATAATGCCCTCGTCGTCCTCCAGGCGCTCAATGGTGAGGGGCTGGTTATCAATGGTGCGCACCTCGTCCCCGGGGTGGTAGAGCACCCGGCT
>JAOXRV010000429.1 GCA_025800435.1 Cellvibrionaceae bacterium
TGGTGCCAAAAATAATACGGCGCAGCTTCAGCTTAATACTGAGGTCTTCAGCCTCGCTCGGCTGGGCACCATTGCCCGATTTATCAGTCATATAAAAACCATCTCACACGGCTGTCATATTGTGGGGTAAGCTTTATTGTAAAGGCCTTGGCCGCGCTTTGCAGCCCAGGGGCATAGTCCATACAATAGGCCCCACACTAAAACACAGAGAAACCCACTTTGCCCCTGAGCCTAAAACCCCTGCGCTGCCCCCACTGCAATGGCGCCATCGGCAAGGCCGAAATGGCCGATAAAGCCCTGCGCCGCCAGCTACTGGCCAGAGCCCCCATCGCCTGCCCACATTGCCAGGGCCGCAGCCAACTGCCCACACAGGCCGAGAAGCTGATTTCTATCGGCCTGCTACTGGCGGTTATTGGCGCCCCCCTAAGCCTCTACTGGGGCAGCGGCACGGCGCTAACGGCCGGCTGCTTTGGGCTTGGCCTAGGGCTGTTGCTGTGGGGCGCCAGCCGCCAGCAACTGATGCCCAGTGACACCCAACAGGAAGCCAATAATGAGCAAGAATAGCCGCCTAGTTTACTCCACCGATCAGGGCCGCATTAAAGAAGAGGCCAGCGCCCCCAGCGCGCCAGCCGGCGATGGCATTGTACGCATTATGCGCGAGACCAAAGGCCGCAAGGGCAAAGGCGTTACCCTGGTGACCGGCCTGGAGCTAGAAGCGAGCGAGCTCAAGGCCCTGGCCAAACGCCTAAAGCAACTGTGCGGCACCGGCGGCAGCGTTAAAGATTTCACCATTGAGATACAAGGTGATCAGCGCCAAACCATTAAGGCCGAGCTGGAAAAACTGGGCCATAAGGTGAAGCTGGCCGGTGGTTAAGTACAGCGCCCTACTATTGCCCGGCCTCGCTGTAGTGGCCGGGGCACTGCTGCCCTTTTCCCTGGCACCCTACGATATCTGGCCGTTGGGGCTGTTGAGCCTAGGCCTGTGGTTTTACCTGTGCCTGAGCCGGCCCCAGCATTTACTGCGCTATAGTTTTGCCTTTGGCCTGGGGCTATTTGGCGCCGGCGCCTCCTGGGTATATGTCAGCATCCACGACTTTGGCTTCTCCTCTATGCCGCTGGCCGCCGGCCTGACCGCCTTGTTTATTGTGACCCTGGCACTGGCCTTTACCCTGCCCTTTGCGCTGCTGCAAAAGCTGCACAAGCACTTGGCCCCCAATATTTCTCTACCCTGGTTTGGCTTGAGCCTGGCCGCCACCTTTGTGTTGGGCGAGTGGCTGCGCGGTTGGCTACTCAGCGGCTTCCCCTGGTTGTACCTGGGCTACGGCCACCTGGATACATCGCTGGCACCCTGGGCGGCGGTGGGCGGCGCACTATTATTGAGCTTCTGGGTTTGCATGAGCGCCGGCGCAGCAGCGCTATTAATTAAACAGTGGCGTGGCCCCAAGCGACGGCGCAACCTTGCGCTGCTGGTGGCGGCGCTGCTGCCCTGGCCGAGCGGCCCACTGCTGCAGATTGATTGGGCCAAGCCCCAGGGCCAGGCCATTAAAGTGGGTATGGTACAGCCCAATATTCCCCAGGCGCTGAAGTGGGATAAGCGCTTTTTACTGCCCACTATGGAACGCTATCAAAGCATGAGCGAGCAACTCTGGGATCAAGACTGGGTGGTGTGGCCCGAGGCCGCCATCCCCCTGCCCTGGCACCGGGCCGAAGAATTTTACCGGCCACTGGCCGCCAAGGCCGCCGCCACCAACACCACCTTAATTACCGGCAGCCTGGTAAAGACCAACGGCATCTATCACAACGGCGCCCTGGCCCTGGGCCTGGGCGAGGGCCGCTATTTTAAACGGCGGCTGGTGCCGTTTGGCGAGTATGTGCCGCTGGAGCGGCAACTGCGCGGCTTAATTAGCTTTTTTAATATGCCGACCTCAATCATCAAACCCGGCCCCAGTGACCACAGCCGCATCTTTGCCCACCAGCCAGGCGCCGCCGGGCCACTGGGCCTAAGCCCGCTGATCTGTTACGAAATTGCCTACCCCAATTTGGCCAGGGCCAAGGGCGCTGAGCACCCGGTACTGCTCACCCAAAGCAACGATGCCTGGTTTGGCAGCTCTATCGGCCCCTTGCAACATATGCAAATTGCGCGCATGCGGGCGCTGGAAAACCAACGCTATTTAATTCGCGCCACCAACACCGGGGTCAGCGCCATTGTCGAGCCAGATGGCCAGCTGCAAGTGCGCAGCGAACAATTTAAACAGCAGGTGTTAACGGGGCAGGTGCATACCATGGTCGGCAGCACGCCATTTGCACGCTGGGGCCAGGGCCTGGTACTGCTGTTGTGCACCCTGGCCATTGGCGCCGGCCTGATGGGCGGCCGAGCTCGAACGCGAAACCCTTAATGTTAAACAGATCACAGGCAATGTGCCGAATAGATTTAGCAGCGCTAATTAGCGGCCTGCAGTTGCACCTGATTAAAGGCCTGGGGTGATTCGGACAGCAACAGGCTGGCCAGGGATTCCAGCTCCAGTTGGCTGAGCATTTTTAGCGAGTAGCTGAGTGCTTTGTCGCCGGAGTGGCGCACCACAAAGCGGCCCAGCAGCGCGCCGCTGGCTGGGCTGTAGACATAGCGATAAAAATCGCACTGGGCGGGGTCGAGCTGATAGCGATCGATCAACTGCTGAATATAGACCAGGCTATTGGCGGCAATGGCGCCCTCGCCGTGGCGATTGTGTTCGGCCAAAAATAATTGCAAACGATCACCGGCCTGAAACACCGCCAGGCGCAAAGGCGCGGGCTGCTGCTTGCGATCGTTAAGCTCAATATCTTCCATTTGCGGAAGAATATCCTTTTTCATATAACCCCCCGTCTAAGACCAGTGGAACGCTTAGGAACCCCTGGTAAAAATAACGCTCAACATGACTGTATTTTAGTCACTAACATGTTATTTATAGATCAGAGCCGAAGCTCTTTATGTGATTTTAGGTGCCGATGTTACTTTTTAATTATTGCCAGAACAATAGAACCTGAACAAACCATGAAAAAAAATCTATTTTACCCGGCGTTACTCTGCTTAATTTTGGCCCTGGGAGGCTGCAGCCAGAAATTTGCCTATAAGTTCGCCGATTGGTGGGTGGAAAAACAAGTTCTTAGCTACCTGGACTTAAACCGAGAGCAGCGCGAGCAGCTCAGCCTGCAAATTGACGAGCTGCACAGCTGGCACCAACAACAGGAGCTGCCCCGCTACCTGGCCCTGCTGGACGAGGCCCAACAGCGCTTAGAGCAGGAGCAATTGCAAGCCGAGGATATGGCCTGGCTGGAAGCGCAAGTAACCGAACTGTGGGGCAATCTGCTGGCCAAGGGCGGGCCAATGGCCGCAGACTGGCTGTTGGCGCTAGAGCCACCCCAGCTCGATCACCTCTACGACAAGCTAGGCCAAGATAATCAAGAGCTGCGCGAAAAATATATCGAAAAGACCGAGCCCGAGCGTCGCCGTCGCGCCGAAAAGCAAATGAGCAAACAGTGGCGCAAACTGATTGGCCGCCTAAACGAGCCACAGCGAGCCTACATTAAAAACTGGAGCCAGCAATTTACCCCCAGCGGTGAAAGCCAATTGCTCGACAAGCTGGCTTGGCAGCAGCGCCTGAGCGACATTTTAGCCCGCCGCGACAGTTCCAATAGCCGGCAACAGCTGCTGGATTTATTTAAGCACGAGCGTGAGGACTGGGTGCCCGAGCGGCGTGAGAGCTGGGATAAAAACAGCCCCATCTACCAGCAGTTCGCGGCGGATATGATCAATAGCGCCAGCCCCAAACAACGGGGCAAACTGCGCAAAAAACTGCAGCAGTACCGCCAGCTGCTTGAAGACCTTGCCACTGAACCGCTCTAGGGCAGCTCTGAATAACTACAAATGGCTACTGACGCTGGGGGTCAATGCCGGTGTATTTCTGGTTGATGTAAAGGCGCAGTTCTTCGGCCTCCTGCTCGTAATTGCCCTGGCTGTAAAACACCTTGCCGTCGATCACAATCTGTTTGCCGGGGCCGTCGAAGGCAATCACCACCACCGGAATTTCGGCCCGGTGGGCAATCCGTAAAAAGCCGGTTTTCCATTTATCCACCTTTGCGCGGGTGCCCTCTGGGGTAATGGCAACCCAGCATTTTTCATGGCTTTGGTACCAGTCGGCTACCTGGCTGACCACCACCTCGGGCGAGCTGCGGTCGGTGGGAATGCCGCCGAGCCAGCGCCAGATGCCGGCCATGGGCCAGAAAAAAGCCTCCTTTTTCATCAGGTAGGAAATTTTCACACCGATGCCCATAATGGCCGGCATGGCCACCACAAAATCCCAATTGGAAGTATGGGGGGCTAATGCCACCATAATTTTCTTTTCATTGGGCAGCGCCCCCACCAGCTTCCACCCAAATAGCCGCAGTAGGACGCGCCCCACCCAACGACTAAAACGGTTGCCCAAACGGGGCATATTTTCTGGGGCCTGGGTGACAACAGGGTTCATAACTGGCTACCTTCTACAGCTGTACTTGCTTTTATTATTAGTGTTCCCGGGTAGATCTAAATTCTACCTCGGGGTAACGCTCTTGGCTGAGGGATAAATTAACCCGAGTGGGGGCCAAATAAGTTAAATGGCCACCGCCGTCGATGGCCAGGTTATCCGCACACTTGCGCTTAAACTCTTCAAACTTTTTCGGGTCGTCACACTCCACCCAGCGGGCAGTATTAACATTGACCTGCTCGTAAATTGCCTCGACTTTATACTCATCTTTAAGCCGGTAGGCCACCACCTCAAACTGCAGCACACCCACCGCGCCCACCACAATATCGTTGCTGTTGATGGGAAAGAACACCTGGGTTGAACCCTCTTCGGACAACTGCTGCAAGCCTTTTTGCAGGGCCTTGGTTTTGAGCGGATCTTTCAGACGAATGCGTCGAAACAGCTCCGGCGCAAAGTGCGGAATGCCGGTAAATTTTAAATTCTCGCCCTCGCTAAAGGCATCCCCTATTTGGATGGTGCCGTGGTTGTGCAGACCGATAATATCGCCGGACATGGCCTCGTCCAATAGCTCGCGCTCACCGGCTTTAAAGCTTACCGCATCGGCAATTTTAACGTCTTTGCCCAGGCGCACATGGCGCATCTTCATGCCCTTATCGTATTTGCCCGAGCAGACTCGCATAAAGGCGATACGGTCCCGGTGCTTGGGGTCCATATTGGCCTGTATCTTAAACACGAAACCGGAGAATTTCTCCTCACAGGGTTCCACCTCACGGGTTTCGGTGGCTCGGACCAACGGCGCGGGTGCCCAGTCGACAAAATCGTCCAGCATTTCGCGCACCCCAAAGTTGGCCAGGGCGGT
>JAOXRV010000332.1 GCA_025800435.1 Cellvibrionaceae bacterium
CCATTACTCCTCGGTTGCGCTCGCGCCCTTCCAGGTGACGGGTGCCAAACAACACCGCAAATAGGCCCATCAATAAAGCCGTGATTAGGGCGGTGTCGAGGTTAAATTGGGGCGCTGGGCCGGCGTGACTGCCCAGCACATCCCAGGCCATGGCCACCGCCCGCAGTTGCAAGGCGATATAAGGCAGGGAACCGACAATGGCCAAGATCGCCACCAGCGCCGACAGCCACTGGCTTTTGCCGTAGCGCGAGCCAATAAAGTCTGCAATCGAGGTGACCTTGTGGTATTCCCCCACCCGCAGCAATTTGCGTAAGAAGCGGTAGCCGAACACAAATACCAGGATGGGGCCAAGGTAAATGGGTAGATGGCTCCAGATATTGCCCATGGATTGACCTACCGCCCCATAAAAGGTCCAAGAGCTGCAATACACCCCTAGGGCCAGGGCAAATAGTATTGGGCGGTAGCGGTTATACCAATTTTGTGACTGATCTGCCCACCAGGCCACCAAAAACAAAAGACTGACGTAAGCCAGCGCGATTAGTAGCAAAAAGGGTTGGTCGATCATGGGCAAGTCCGCTATTTAAGTCGCCCTAGAATAACAGTAAAACGATGCCAAACACCGGGGCTTAGACTTTAGTCGAATATTCAATCAATCTGTCAAAAACCCACTCAGGCTATTTATACACAAGCTCAAGTTACTAACATCTTTTGTGGATAACTTTGTGCAAACTTGGGTGAAAACTGCCTCCAGAACCCGACTTATGGCCACAGCAGCAATTTGTTTATTTTTTAGGCAGCTCGAATTCCTAATTAAATATCAATGACTTACGTTATTTTCAAAGCATAAAATTCACTTACCCCAATAAAATCAGGGTTAAATCAACGTTATATTGACAGTTGTGGATTAAACCCGGCCCAGTCCCGGTATGCACCTACTAACCGGCTAGTGCCCGGCATACTGTAGGCCAGCGGCATGCAGAATATTTATGTTGATAATTGCGCCAGACTTCTCAGCAGCAAGAATGAGTTTAAATCAGAAATTTTTCGCACAGACGGGTAAATACAGCTGGCTTTTCAGCATGAAGCCAATGACCCGTGCCCTGTATCACTTTTAGCGCCGCATTGGGGAAACGGCTGACTACTTGGGGGCGATATTCAGCCAAAATATAATCTGATTCATCCCCTTTTAGAAATAATACTGGCCCATCAAATTGAGCCCCGGCCCGGGGAGCGGCAATAAACTCGGGATAGCTTTGCTCTAATACCTTTAAATTCGGGCGCCAGTGATAGCGGCCGTCGTCACCGCGGTATAGGTTTTTCAGCAAAAACTGGCGCACGGCGGGGATTTGAATACTGGCCTGCAACTGCTGGCCCGCCTGTTTGCGGCTTTTAATGCTGTCTAAATCCAGGCTGCCAAGCCCGGCAAAGATAGCATCGTGGCGGCGCGGATAGCTGACCGGGGCAATATCCGCCACAATAAGCTTATCCACCAACTCGGGCCGGCTCAGGGCCAGCTCCATCGCTACCTTGCCGCCGAGGGAATGGCCCAGCCAGTGGGCTCGCTCAATACCCTGGGCGACTGCGGTCTCGGCCACTGCCGCCGCCATCGCGGCCAGGCTCATGGCCTCTGGCCCGACCCAGGGAGAGCGGCCGTGGTTGGGCAAATCGATAGATAGGATCTTAAAATGCTCGCCCAGGGGCCGGGCGATGGCACCGAGATTATCGATACTGCCAAATAGGCCGTGCAGCAACACCAGCCA
Source organism: Cellvibrionaceae bacterium (assembly GCA_025800435.1). Classification (GTDB taxonomy): domain Bacteria; phylum Pseudomonadota; class Gammaproteobacteria; order Pseudomonadales; family Cellvibrionaceae; genus Pseudoteredinibacter. The sequence continues at coordinate 1,761 of JAOXRV010000332.1, forward strand.
CTGCTCACCCCGGCCGCTAAGCTCGCTGTTTAAGCTCACGAATCACCATTACTGGGCTTGCCGGGAAAGCTCGGAAACTGGGCTATTTTATCAGCGGCGCTGATCTCGCTAACCTTGCCGATGCCCTGCTGTTCCACCTCGTCGATACGAATAATGGCCTGCATCGGTAAATAAGAGCGCTTGACCCCAGCAAATTCGTTTTTCAGTTTTTCTTCACCCGGGTCAACCAGCAGCTGGCTGCGCTCACCAAAGACAAACTCCTCAACCTCGATAAAGCCGTACATCTCGCTCTGGTATATGGCCCGGGCGTAGACCTCATAAACCTGGTTTTGGTTGTAAAAAATAACTTTGTAAAAGGGCTGCTCACTCATAGTTTTCTCAATCTACCTGGGGGCTTAGAAGAGCCCCGCGCTGTGGCTTATAGTTGGGGCTGGCGGCTAAAAATACAAGGGCCCAAAGCTATGGGAATTAGCCGCACCTGGCGCTATAATGCGCGGCCATTTATGCGTACGATTTTTAAGCGGAAACCAGCGACGATGGCCACGAGCCCCGACAGCGTTAAAAAACTCTATATTCAGACCCATGGCTGCCAGATGAACGAGTACGACTCGGCCCGGATGCGCGACCTATTGGGTGAGAGCCACAAGATGGAGACCACCGACGACCCGGCCGAGGCCGATGTGCTGTTGGTAAACACCTGCTCGATCCGCGAAAAGGCTCAGGATAAGCTCTACCATCAGCTGGGCCGCTGGAAGCGATACAAAGACAAAAACCCCGATCTAATTATCGGCGTGGGCGGCTGTGTGGCCAGCCAAGAGGGCGAGGCCATCGCCAAGCGCGCCCCTTTTGTGGATTTGATTTTTGGCCCCCAAACCCTGCACCGCCTGCCCGAGATGATGGAGACCCGGGCCGAGGACAACGGCGTGGTGGTGGTGGATATCAGCTTCCCGGAAATTGAAAAGTTCGACAATTTGCCCAGCCCCGAGGCCGATGGGGTCAGCGCGTTTGTATCGATTATGGAAGGCTGCTCGAAATACTGCACCTTCTGCGTGGTGCCCTACACCCGTGGCGAAGAAGTGAGCCGGCCACTGGCCGATGTGCTGGCCGAGGTGGTGGCCCTGGCCGAACAAGGGGTGCGCGAAATTAACCTGCTGGGCCAAAACGTCAACGCCTACCGGGGCGACAACGGCAGTGGCGAAGTGGTCGATTTGGCCGAGCTGATCAGCTATGTGGCGGCGGTTGAGGGCATTGACCGAATTCGCTATACCACCAGCCACCCGGTGGAGTTCTCCGACAGTTTAATTAAAGCTTACGGCGAGGTGCCCGAGCTGGTCAGCCATATTCACCTGCCGGTACAGAGCGGCTCGGATCGTATCCTAATGGCCATGAAACGCGGCCACACGGCGCTGGAATATAAATCCAAGCTGCGTGCGCTCAAGGCTATTCGGCCGGATATTTGTTTCTCCTCGGATTTTATTGTGGGCTTTCCCGGCGAGAGCGACCATGACTTTGCCGCCACCATGAAGCTGATCGGGGATATGAACTTTGATATGTCCTTTAGTTTTATTTACAGCCCCCGCCCCGGCACCCCGGCCGCCGACCTGGCCGATGACACACCGATGGAAGTGAAAAAGCAGCGTTTGAAAATACTGCAGGACCGAATCAACCAGCAGGCCCAAGATATCGGCCGCAAAATGGTCGGCAATGTGGAGCGGGTACTGGTCAGCGGCTACAGCAAAAAAGACCCGGGCCAACTGGCCGGGCGCACCGAAAACAACCGGGTGGTCAACTTCCGCTGCGATCGCCCGGAACTGATCGGCAAGTTTGCCGATATCCTGATCGAAGAGGCCCTGCCCAACTCCCTGCGCGGCCAGTTGATCGGTAGTGAGCTAGACTAATAAGCAGTGAGCTAGGCTAATAAACTAATGCAATAAACAGCAAGTTTTTTAGGACATAACACCCATTTTAACCGGCCCAGCTTTGCAGTAAGCTGGGCCGATGAACAGCACAAGAGAACCCAAGACCTTTTGAAACCCTCTAGCCAACCGGCCGATAAGCAGCAGGCCTCTAACCTCGCCAAGCCCGGCACTGCCGCGCCCAGCAGCTACCGCCTTAGCCTTGAACCCGCCGATGCCCGTCGCCTGGCCATGCTCAACGGTCAATTCGACCGCCATTTGCGCCAGATTGAATCGCGCATTGGTATCGAGATTCGCAATCGCGGCAATCAATTTAGCTTGATCGGCCCAGCCCCCAAGACTCGGGCCGCCGGTCATGTACTTCGCCAACTCTACGAAATTACCGCCAGCGCTGAACTGACCCCCGATGAAATTCACCTGGCCCTACAAGACACTTCTGTCGAGGAGCTTATGCCCCAAACCGCCACCGCCAAAGCGGCCCCCAAGCAAGCCCCCGCCGACGATAAAGACGCCGGCCAGCTGACCCTGATCCGCACCAAAAAATGCACGGTAAAACCCCGCGGCCGCAATCAACAGGGCTATGTGCGTTCGGTGCAGACCCACGACATCAACTTTGGTATTGGCCCGGCCGGCACCGGCAAAACCTATCTGGCCGTGGCCTGTGCGGTAGAGGCCCTGTTAAAAGACGAGATCGAACGTATTTTGCTGGTGCGCCCGGCGGTGGAAGCCGGTGAAAAACTGGGCTTTTTACCCGGCGATTTATCGCAAAAAGTGGACCCCTATCTGCGCCCCCTGTACGACGCCCTGTATGAAATGCTGGGCTTTGAAACCGTGGATAAACTCATTGAGCGCAATGTGATTGAGGTGGCGCCACTGGCCTATATGCGCGGGCGCACCCTCAACAATGCCTTTGTTATTTTGGACGAAAGCCAGAACACCACCCGCGAGCAGATGAAAATGTTCCTGACCCGGATCGGCTTTGGCTCCACCGCAGTGATCAACGGTGACCCTTCACAAATCGACCTGCCCCGGGGTGTCGCCTCAGGCCTGCGCCATGCGATCGAGGTGCTGGACGGCGTCAACGGCATCAGCTTTACCTTTTTTACCGCCAAGGATGTGGTGCGCCACCCACTGGTGCAGCGCATTGTTGAGGCCTACGATATTCACGACGCCGAGCGCGAAGCCAAGGAACGCGAAGCCAGGGAAAACGCCGAACGCTAATGGAGCTGCAACTGGATTTAGATAACGCCAGTGCCAGCGAGGCGGTGCCGAGCCAGGCCCAATTTGAGGCTTGGCTGCAAGCGGCGCTGAAAGACCATCGAGCCGAAGCCGAGGTCAGTATTAGGCTGGTCGATAGCGCTGAAAGCCAGGCTTTAAACCTGCAGTACCGAGGCAAAGACAAGCCCACTAATGTGCTGTCCTTCCCCGCCGATTTACCGCCGGAGCTGGCATTGCCGCTGCTGGGCGATTTAGTGATCTGCGTGCCAGTGATGCTGGCCGAGGCGGCTGAACAGGGCAAAACCGAGCTGGCTCACTGGGCCCACCTGTGCATACATGGCTGCCTGCATTTATTGGGCTACGACCATATCGAAGAGACCGAGGCAGAGGCGATGGAGGCACTGGAAACCGAATTGCTTGCCCAGCTTGGCTACCCAGACCCCTATCTGGCTCAATAAACGAATAAATAGCCTCAACACTGAACAAATATCAGGCAAATTTAGCCGTTAAATCAGTGTTTTTAGCCAAACGCCGGTGCTAAAATAGCCGGCCCTTTAGAGCACAGGAGCCAAATTCGCCATGAGCGAAGACCCGTCGAGTAGTCAGTCCAACGGCCAGGATAAATCTTGGTTGGAGCGTTTTTTCGGTAATTTTTCCAGCGAGCCCAATTCCCGCGAGGAGCTGCTGGCAATCATCAAAGAAGCGGCAGAGCGCGAGCTGCTAGACTCAGAAGCCCTGAGCATTATTGAAGGCGCTCTGGATGTGGCCGACCAGCAAGTGCGCGAGGTACTGATCCCCCGCCCACAAATGGTGGTGCTCAACATCGACGACAGCCCCGAACAACTGCTCCCCAAAGTCATTGAATCCGGCCACTCGCGCTTTCCCGTAATCGGCGAATCGGTGGATGACATCAAAGGTATTCTACTGGCCAAAGACCTGCTGCCCCTGATCTTAGGCGGCACTGAGCACTTTGAACTCAACACCCTGATCCGGCCGGCGGTGGTTATTCCCGAGAGTAAACGCCTAAACGTGCTGCTGCGCGAGTTCCGTGAGAACCGCTACCATATGGCCATGGTAATCGATGAGTACGGCGGTATTGCCGGCCTGGTGACCATTGAAGACCTGCTCGAAGAAATCGTCGGCGAGATCGAAGACGAGACCGACGAAGAGGAAGAAGAAGCCTTTATCCGCCAGGTCAGCGAGCGCGATTTTATTGTCAAAGCCTTGACGCCCATCGAGGAATTTAACGCCCAGTTTAGCTCGGGCTTTAGCGAAGATGACTTCGACACCATTGGCGGCATTGTGATGCAGGCCTTTGGCCACCTGCCCAGTCGCAACGAGCAGGTCGAAATCGACAACCTTAGCTTTAAGGTGCTGTACTCCGACAGTCGCAAGATTCACCTGCTGCGCCTGACCCTGCCCGGCAATGACTGAGTTGGACCCCAAACTGCTGCTGACCCTGGTACAAACCCCTATGCCCTATGGCAAATACCAGGGTCGGCCCATCGCCGATATCCCCGAACACTACCTGATTTGGCTGGCCGGCAAGGGCTTCCCCCAAGGCCAGTTGGGCCAGCTGCTATCGCTGGCCTACGAAATCAAACTCAACGGCCTGGAATACCTGCTGGAGCCTTTGCGCAAGTAGCGTTAAGAGCTTATGTAGAAAAAGCGCCTGCTTTGGGCTCAACAACCAAACTCGCTTACCGTCATTCCCGTGAACGCGCACTGCTGTTCGGGGAAAATTTAGCAGGTTTCGCTAGAGACCAGAGAGGCGTTGGCTTTGTCAGGTAAAGCGCTAGTACTGGACTCAAAATAGTGTACGCCTCTCTCTATTATCGCAAAGCCGATTTATTTATAAGTTTCTTGCGTGTTACTTGGATAAACAGTGGCCTTCGACCCCGAGCCTTGTGGTGAGGAAGGGGTTCTGGGGGACACATAAACCCATCCATGGGGCTCTCGTCCGCCATCCCTGGCTTCCAAGCCCCCAGAACCCCTTCCCCACCACAAGACTCTACAACTAGATGAGCCCTAAGACTGTACAAGCAGAAAGAGTTATTGCTAGTACTCAGCTGCTAGAGGTTATGCGAGATGTAAGCTTGAGGGGTAGGGGGTGCTTTCGCAGTGACTAGGCTTCTGGATGAAACGGGGGCCAGCGCCTGGATGGCGCGCTTTCGGAACGGAGAAAGTGCCCCCTACCCCTC
>JAOXRV010000340.1 GCA_025800435.1 Cellvibrionaceae bacterium
GGTCCTGGGGGACGCATAAACCCACCCCTGGGGCTCTCGTCCGCCATCCCTGGCTCCCAAGCCCCCAGAACCCCTTACCCACCACAAGGCTCTACAACTAGATGAGTCCTAAGACTGTATAGGCAGAAAGAGCTATTGTTAGTGCTCAGCAGCTAGAGGTTCTGCGAGATGTAAGCTTGAGGGGTAGGGGGTGCTTTCGCAGTGACTAGGCTTCTGGATGAAACGGGGGCCAGCGCCTGATCAATTCGCCTGGAGCGAATTTAGGCTTGGCCGCAGGTTGAGCCCCTGGATGGGGCGAGTCCATGGCGCGCTTTCGGAACGGAGAAAGTGCCCCCTACCCCTCAAGCTGGGTTTTATCCCCGAAGGCCTGATCATAATTTTCCCAGGACAGCAGTGAGCAGTGCGTGAACGCGGGGGTGACGTGGCTGGATGAGCCCTAATGTCTATCAATCCGCCTCCACCGTCATTCCAAACAGCTTTACTTTAACAAAGCGCTTGGCTCGCTCGGCCAGTAAAAACAGGCTTGGTACCAGCACCAGCGTTACCGTGGTGGCAAACAATACCCCAAACGAAAGCGAGATTACCATCGGCACCAAAAACTGAGCCTGGGTACTGGTCTCGGACAGAATTGGTATCAGCCCAACAAAGGTTGTCACCGAGGTCAAAATAATTGGCCTAAAGCGATCCCTGCCCGCATTGACCACCGAATCAAACACCGACTGCCCCTGTTGGCGCAGCTGATTAATCCGGTCGAGCAGTACCAAGTTATCGTTGACCACCACCCCGGCACAGGCAAAAAAGCCGAGGAAGGACATCATACTGATCTCGCGCCCTAAAATAAGATGGCCAATCACCGCCCCCATAAAACCAAAAGGCACAGCGGTTAAAATTAAAAACGGCTGCCAATAAGAGCGAAAAGCCACCGCCATTAAGCCAAAGATTACCAGCAGCGCAATGCCAAAATTGCGGACCATCGATTTCATAAAATCCGCTTCTTCACGCATACCATCGGACAGCACCACCTGCACACCGTGGTGCTCCGTGCGCCACTTGGGTAGGTGTTCTTCCATAATGTTCTGCACAATCTCAGCGGGCACCGCCACGCCCTCTTTGACATAAGCACTGACCTTAACCGAGCGTTTGCGATTCTCCCGTTTAATGCTCGAATAACCCGGCACATAATCCACAAAGGCCACCGCCTCTAGCGGAATCTCACGAAAATCTGCGGTGCGTATGCGCACCTGTTCCAGCTGGTTTACATTATTGCGCTCTGCGTAGGGGTAGCGCACCATCACCCGCACATCTTCGTTACCCCTGGGTATGCGCTGGGCCTCCTCGCCGTAAAAACCCTGACGTACCTGGCGCGCCACATCGCTTAAACTTAAACCCAGGGTTTCGGCATAGGGCTTTAAACTCAACTGAATATCACTGCGAGCGGTGGCAACACTATTGCGCACATCGTACACCCCGGCATAGGAGTACAGGGCCTCTTCTAGTTTCTCCGTGACATCATTGAGAATGGCTTCATTGTCGTTGGGGGCATAAATACGCAGGCTGATATCGGCCCCGGTTTCGTTAATGGTGGCATCGAGGGTAATTTCTTCCAGCTCGGGCAGTGGCCCCACCAGCTCGCGCCAGCGTTTAACAACCGCATCGGAATCCACCTTGTGGCCGCCATCGGTGAGCAGCGATAGCGACACCAAAATATTATTGCGCCAGCCCCAAGTTTGCATATCTTTGATATAGGCATCACCGCCCTTCTCGCCAAACAGCTCAACATCTTGTTTAAGCTCGGGCACCGCGCCCTCTACCCGCTCGATAATCGAATCCATGGTACGAAAGGGGGCGCCCTCGGGTATTTTCATACGCAGTCGCACAAAATCCGAAGCCACCACCGGCATAAACGATTTGCCCAACCAACCGCCGGTATAGGCCGCCACCGACAAGCCAAAAGCCACCACAAATATGGCCACTGTGGCGCCGTTAAACTGCAGCATCTTTATTAAGCTGCGACGATAGTAGCGGTCGCCGACATGATCCAAGCCTTTAGCCACCCCCTT
>JAOXRV010000358.1 GCA_025800435.1 Cellvibrionaceae bacterium
AAGGGGGGTGATGGGCCTTATGGTTCCGCAAATGTGGTGCTCACACCGGGGCGCTCTCTTGCTGTGGACCGTAAACATCTGCCGCTTCATGCCCCTATCTGGCTTTCGGCTTCACACCCTGATCCGAAAGGTGCAGGGGTATCAGATGTGCCGTTTAACCGTTTGCTGGTGGCGCAAGACACGGGAGGTGCCATAAGCGGTGAAATTCGTGGTGATGTTTTTTGGGGTTTTGGTGATGATGCAGAAGAAATTGCGGGCCGGATGGCAAATAAAGGCCGCTATTGGCTGTTGCTGCCAAACAAATTAGCTGAAAAACTGATGGAGCAAAGCTAATGTCGTCGGGGGACGACAAAAAGAAGAAGCGCCAGCTAACAGAGCAAGACCAAGCTTTGTGGGAGCAGGTTGCTAAAACCGTTACGCCTCTCAAAGAGCGCCCAAATGCCCCCGACATAAAACCCAGAAAAATGGTGGTGCGCAAAGAAGATGCGGCCCCAATTCCTGATGAATGGCGGCGGTATAATGCACCACAGCCTAACAGTTTTGTTGAAAAACGGACCCAGCGCAAAATTGCTACAGGCAATAAGGGTGTTGATCGTTCTATTGACTTACACGGTATGAACAAAGAACAAGCCTATAATGTGCTGCGGTCTGCCATCGAAAGCGGCATCAGGCGCGGGGATAAAGTGTTGTTGGTGGTAACGGGCAAAGGCGGTAAGCGTTTTTCCCAGCTTGCACCAGATACGCCAACCGCATACCGCACACGGGATGATTTTGACCAACACGGAGGGGTGCTGAAACAAGCGGTCCCGGAATGGTTAAGCAGCCATGAAATGCGTATGTTTGTGGAAAGCTTTGGCCCTGCTGCCAAACATCACGGTGGTGACGGTGCCTTATATGTGCTGCTCCGAAAACGTTTTGTAAGGAAACGAACATGACCCCATTTGGTGAAAGACTGCGTGAACTTCGCGCCCATAAGGGGGTAAAGCAGGCGGAAATGGCGGCTGACCTTGATGTCAGCGCCGCTTATCTGTCTGCGCTTGAACACGGCAAACGCGGTGCGCCATCATGGGCCTTTATCCAGAAACTTATCCAGTATTTCGGTCTTATTTGGGATGATGCGGAAGAGCTGAAAGAGCTGGCTTTTCTATCAAAACCCAAAGTTACTATTGATACATCGGGCCTTGATCCGCGTGCGACACGGGCGGTGAATATTCTGTCACAGCGTATTGGCAGGCTTGGCGAACGCGAGCTAGAGCAACTGCTCGCTCTGCTTGGTGATCGCCCCAGTCGTGGGCAGTAAAAATATTATTTTTAATTTTGTTCATGTTTTGTTCATATTCGCTGTGTTTTATGTTACAGCATGTTAAATGCTCTCTATGATGGCAATGTGATGGGGGTTTTATGGTTGCCAGTGTTCAAACAGTTGCTTTTGAAGGTATATCGGCAAAGCCGGTGGAAGTGCAGGTGCAGCTTGCAAGTGGGCTTCCTACTTTTACGGTTGTGGGTTTGCCAGATAAAGCAGTGAATGAAGCAAGAGAGCGTGTGCGGGCAGCGCTTGCCGCCATTGGCATGGCGTTGCCCGCCGAACGTATTACGGTAAATCTTTCTCCTGCAGATATGCCCAAGGTTGGCAGTCATTTCGATTTGCCCATCATCCTTGCGCTTTTAATGGCGATGAAGGTGGTAAGTGCTGATAGTGTTGCTGGCGCTGTGGTAATGGGGGAACTTGGGCTGGATGCTAGTATCCGCCCTGTTGCAGGGGTTTTGCCTGCGGCAATTTTTGCTAACAGCCTTGATGCCCCGTTTATTTGCCCAGAGGCTAGTGGTTCAGAAGCGGCGTGGGCGGGTGGTAATGATGTGATTGCAGCTCCGCATTTGTTGGCGCTTATTAACCATTTGCGCGGTACGCAGATTCTCCAAACGCCTGAAGCAAAAATGGTTGAACAAAGCGGTGAGGTAAAGGATTTAGCAGATATTAAAGGGCAAGAAGCCGCGAAGCGTGCACTGGAAATCGCGGCTGCTGGCGGGCATACACTTCTTATGGTGGGGCCGCCCGGTTCGGGTAAATCCATGCTTGCGTCTCGCCTGCCTTCTATCTTGCCGCCTATGACACCTGCGGAAGCGCTTGAAACCAGTATGGTTATGTCGGTGGCGGGGCTGTTAACCGAGGGGCGGATAAGCCGCACGCGCCCATTCAGAGCGCCACATCACAGTGCAAGCCAGCCTGCGCTTATTGGCGGCGGGGCAAAAGCACAGCCGGGGGAAGTGTCACTGGCAAATGGCGGTGTGTTGTTTATGGATGAGTTGCCGGAGTTTTCAAGGAACACACTTGAAGCTTTGAGGCAACCCATTGAAAGCGGCGAAGCAGTAATTGCCCGCGCACAAGCCCACGTTACATACCCTGCCCGTTTCCAGCTTGTTGCGGCTATGAACCCGTGCCGCTGTGGGTATCTTGATGATGCAGGGCTTGCGTGCTCGCGTGCGCCGCGCTGTGCGCTTGATTACCAATCAAAAATCTCTGGCCCACTTTATGACCGGATGGATTTATTCATCGAAGTACCTGCGGTTTCCGCCAGTGATTTAACCTTGCCCGCTGCCAGTGAAACATCAGCCGATGTAGCGGCGCGCGTGGCTGCCACACGGGAAATACAGCAGGCACGGTTTGCGGATGTGAGCGGCGAACGCCCCCCAATCTGTAATGCCCATGCTGATGGTAAATTGCTTGAAGAGATTGCAGCGCCAGATGAAAAGGGCAGAGAACTTCTTGAGCGAGCTGTGGGGCAATTAAGATTATCCGCACGCGGTTATCACCGAGTACTCAGGGTTTCCCGCACCATCGCAGATTTGGCAGGCAGCCTTTCAATTGGCAGCAACCATATTGCAGAAGCTCTATCTTACCGCCGGATGGACCCGAATTTAATGCATAAAGCAACGGCTTAGTGGCACATGAATGCGGGACCAACATTTTGTCCGAACTCTTCAATGAGTGAGGCAGTTTGAGCATTTGTGAAATGTAAATGCTGTTTTACAAGGGCAAGACTTTCGTTTGATGTTTCGTTGGTAAGCGAAAGTCGCTCCATACGCCAGCTTATCGTTTCTACAAATTCATGATCATAATGGCGAGCAACAAGCAACGCTAAACGCCTGTCTGTTTCTTCGCCATATTCCGAACGGTTAAGCCAATCATTCTCGCTTAGTAATTTGGCCACCCAGTTGGCGGCTGCCAAATCCTTTTCACAC
>JAOXRV010000365.1 GCA_025800435.1 Cellvibrionaceae bacterium
GGGGGACGCATAAACCCATGGGTTCGCACCATCCAGGTGCTCAGCCTTCGGCCAAGCCCAAATTCGCTCCAGGCGAATTGGTCCTGGGGCTCTCGTCCGGCATCCATGCCTCCCAAGCCCCCAGAACCTACCACCCACCCCAAGGCTCTATTTAGTGCCAATTGCTATTTCATTGGCTTCGACTTGAAGTGGTGATAGAGAACATTGGACCCAGGCCTGAGTCCGAATCCGCTAGTGTGATTTTATTTGCTGATAAAGGGCATCTGGTGCCAGGTCTGCTTCGTTGGGCCAGCACAGGGCACCAAATTGATCAATTTTTACTTTGGCAAAGTAGTCTGGATCCTTTAGTGGTTCAAACATGGGGCCAAATAAGCGGTCTTTTAGGCAAACCTCGCCACTGGTGCCGTCTTCAAAGGTGATCGCCAAGGTGTAATGGGGTTTTGTGGTGACATTGGTTATTTTGTGCACAGTCTTTATTCCAATGGGTCTATTTTCTTCAGTGGTTAGTGCTGTTCAGCTAAGTCCCAATCTTCTAATAATTCTCGGCGATGTTCCATAGCCCATTCAAAAACCATGGCTTTTGCTCGTTTAGGCAGTGAGCCATCAATAATTTCTAGAGTATTGATGGAGATTATTGCTTGGTGTTCCCCGTAGTAGGCGTGGAAGTGGGGTGGGTTGTGATCATCGTAATACATCCGAATTAAGATACCAAAGAACTCGCATATAGTTGGCATTTGGCACACCTCAAAGGTTTTATTTAAATTGGCGATAGCACAAGGTAGGCGGTGCGCCGGGCGAGTAGTGGGCGCTGTTGTTGTACCGCTAAATATTAGCCAAATCTAATAAAGCTCCGTTTTTTAACAATCGGGCAGTTTTTAAACATTTATTTAGCTTTGTCGTAAATTTTCGCCAAAAAAAGCCGAAAACACTGCCGATAAACTGGCAAGCTATCCTTGGCATCTTTATAATTGCGCCGGTTTACTTTTATGTGGCCCAAATCTGCAAAGAAATCATAGGCTTGGCGCCTAGAAAACCGGTAAAAATCGTGTTTACGCGCCAAATAAAACTACAGTTGCCTAATTAGTGACCGGCGAAAGTTGCCCAATCGGCTAGACTCTAGGCGGGGGCGGCCAAAAGCTGGCTATATAAATGAAAGCAGTGCGTCACATCAGACCAACGCGGCCGAATGATTGAGAAGTTATTGGTTAGAAAGAACCACGCCGGCCAGCTGCTGTACTGGCAGCTCCGGTGAACTGCCGCCAGCCCGGCTTTTGTGTACGACAGCGCAGGGCATATAAGAACAATACCCCAGTGGCTGTGGCCGCTAGGATAGAATTTGGTTTAGCGCCGCTCTCCGGCTTTGCCTCACAAGGGTAAAGGGCGGGGGTAAGACGGGGCTAGCCGCCACTTTTTTCTTTAAGTGATTAGGCAGAGACGTATGATTAAAATCCGTCGGGGACTCGATCTACCCATAACTGGGGCTCCCGAGCAGGCCATCTATGATGGCCCGTCTGTTCGCTCTGTCGCCGTAATTGGACCTGACTACCATGGTATGAAACCCACCATGGCAGTCGCCGTAGGCGACAAGGTGAAGCTCGGGCAGCTGTTATTTACCGATAAAAAAACCGAAGGCGTGCGTTACACCGCACCTGCCAGTGGTACCGTAGCCGCCATTAACCGTGGCGCCCAGCGGGTACTGCAGTCGGTGGTTATCGATGTAGAAGAGGGCGAGGCCGAAAGCTTTGCCAGCTACAGCGAAGACCAACTGGCCGGTTTGGAGGCCGAGCAGGTTAGGGATAACCTTAACAACGCCGGTTTGTGGACTGCCCTGCGCAGCCGCCCCTACAGCAAGGTGCCGGCGCTGGATACCACGCCCAACTCCATCTTTGTTACCGCTATGGACACCGCGCCCCTGGCCGCCAACCCCGAGCTGGTGATCCGCGAGCAGCGCGATGCCTTTGTTAACGGCCTGACCGTGTTGGCCCGCTTAACTGCCGGTAAGGTCTATGTGTGTAAGGCCGCTGGCGCCGATATCTTTACTGGCAATAATAGCCGGGTAGAGAGCCAGGAGTTCGACGGCCCCCACCCAGCCGGTAATGCCGGTACCCATATTCACTTCCTCGACCCAGTTAGCGTTAATAAAACCGTCTGGACCATCGGCTACCAGGATGTGATTGCGGTGGGTAAATTATTTACCACTGGCCAGCTCTACACCGAGCGGGTGATCGCCTTGGCCGGCCCTCAGGTAGAGCAACCGCGTCTGTTGCGCACTCGCCTGGGTGCCAATACCGATGAGCTGACCGCTGGCCAGCAAAAAGCCGGTGAAAACCGGGTGATCTCCGGTGGCGTATTTGGCGGTCGCAGCGCCCGTGGCGCGTTTGCCTTTTTGGGTCGCTATGCCAACCAGTTGGCGGTATTGAGCGAGGGCGACGGCGAGCGCGAATTGCTGCACTATCTGCGCGCCGGTGCCAATAAGCATTCCAGCCTGGCCATTTATGTGTCCAATCTGTTTAAGGGCAAATTGTTTGACTTTAACACCTCTGCCAATGGCTCTGAGCGCGCCATGGTGCCGGTAGGTGCATACGAGAACCTGATGCCGCTGGATATTTTGCCGACCCAATTGTTGCGCGCCCTGATTGTGGGCGATACCGATATGGCGCAAAAATTGGGCGCCCTGGAGCTGGATGAGGAAGACTTGGCCCTGTGCACCTATAGCTGCCCAGGTAAGTACGAGTACGGCCCCATCTTGCGTGACAACTTAACGCGTATTGAGAAGGAGGGTTAAGTATGTTGAAAAAGCTCCTCGACGGCATGTCGCCCCATGTACACCCGGGCGGCAAGTACGAAAAATGGTATCCCCTGTGGGAAGCCGTAGACACCGGCTTTTACAAGCCTAAAGACGTTACTAAATCGACCGCTCACGTGCGCGATCATATTGACCTCAAGCGCATTATGATCACCGTGTGGATCTGTACCTTCCCGGCCATGTTCTGGGGTATGTACAACGTCGGCTTTCAGGCCAATACCATTATGGCCGATATGGGCATTGCCCAGGTTGACGGCTGGCGCGGTGCCCTGATTGGCCTGCTGGCCAGTTACGATGCTGCCAGTATTTGGGATAACTTGGTCCACGGCGCCGCCTATTACCTGCCCATCTATATGACCGTGTTTGTGGTCGGTGGCTTTTGGGAGGTATGGTTCGCCATGGTGCGCAAGCACGAAGTGAACGAAGGTTTCTTTGTTACCTCGGTGTTGTTTTCCTTGACTTGCCCCCCGGATCTGCCATTGTGGCAGGCGGCCTTGGGTATTTCCTTTGGTGTGGTTATCGCCAAGGAAGTGTTCGGTGGTACCGGCAAAAACTTCTTAAACCCAGCCCTGGCTGGCCGCGCCTTTTTGTTCTTTGCCTACCCGGCGTCTATGTCTGGCGATGCGGTGTGGACAGCGGTTGACGGCTACACCGGCGCCACCGCCCTGAGCGTAATGGCCAACGGCGGTGTTGATGCAGTGGTGGCCGGTGGCCTCAGCTGGATGGATGCCTTCCTCGGTAAGATGCAAGGCTCTATCGGTGAGACCTCGACCCTGGCCCTGGCCATTGGTGGCGTTGCCCTGCTGATTATGCGCATTGCCGCCTGGCGCATTGTCGCCGGTGTGTTGCTGGGCTCGTTCTTAATGGCGACCCTGTTTAATGCCATTGCCGGCCCCGACAGCAACCCCATGTTGAGTGTGCCCTGGACTTGGCACATTGTTGTGGGTGGCTTTGCCTTCGGTATGTTCTTTATGGCGACCGACCCGGTTTCTGCCTCCATGACCAACGCCGGTAAGTGGTGGTTTGGCGGCTTGATCGGGGTAATGGTGATCCTGATTCGTGTGGCAAACCCCGCCTTCCCTGAGGGTATGATGCTGGCGATTCTGTTCGCTAACCTGTTTTCGCCCCTGATCGACCACTTTGTGGTGCAATCCAATATTAAGCGGAGGTTGGCACGTGGCTAATAACGATACTATCAAGAAGACAGTTATTGTTGCGCTATCCCTGTGTTTGGTGTGTTCGGTAATCGTATCCACCGCGGCGGTGGTACTCAAGCCCGCCCAGGAAGCCAACAAGCAACTGGACTATAACCGCAATATCTTAGCGGCGGCGGACCTGCTCGAAGAGGGCGCCGATGTTAACGAATTGCTTAAGCAAATTACCCCGAAGCTGGTTGATCTCAGCACTGGCAAGTTTGTCAGCGTAGATGATGTCGATGGCATCAGCGACCTGGCTAAGTACGACCAGAACAAAGCGGCTAAAGACCCCGCCTTGTCTGACAAGCTGAGCAAAGGCGATGACCCGGCCAAAATCTTGCGTAAAGAGAAGTACGCCAAGGTTTTCTTGGTGCAGGCTGAAGATGGTTCGGTAGAGAAAATTGTACTGCCCATCAAAGGTTATGGCCTGTGGGGCCAGCTCTACGGCTTTTTGGCCCTGGGCGCTGATTTAAACTCGGTAGTGGGTGTGGGCTTTTATGACCACAAAGAAACCCCGGGGCTAGGCGGCGAGGTGGATAATCCCGCCTGGAAAGCCAATTGGGTTGGCAAGCAGATGTACGCCGCCGATGGCAGCATTGCCCTTAAAGTGCTCAAAGCTAAGGCGCCTGCCGATGCCAAGCACGAAATCGATGGTCTGTCTGGCGCTACCCTGACCACCCGCGGTGTGGAAAACCTGTTCCACTACTGGTTAGGTGCGGACGGTTACGGCCCACTACTTAACAACTTGAAAAAAGGGGAGGCCTAAATCATGAAAATGAAAGAGCTTTTATTTAGCCCCATTGTTGAGAACAACCCCATTGCCCTGCAGGTACTCGGTATCTGTTCGGCCCTGGCGGTAACCGGTAGCTTAAAAGTTACCCTGGTAATGTGTGTGGCCCTGACCACCGTAACCGCGTTCTCTAACTTGTTTGTGTCTTTGGTGCGCAACCATATTCCAAACAATATTCGCATTATTGTGCAAATGACCATTATTGCCTCTTTGGTAATCGTGGTTGACCAGGTGCTCAAGGCCGTTGCTTACGATATTTCTAAGCAGCTGTCGGTATTTGTTGGTTTGATTATTACCAACTGTATCGTGATGGGCCGCGCCGAAGCCTTCGCCATGAAAAATGGCCCCGCCGCGAGCTTCTTTGACGGTATTGGCAACGGCCTGGGTTACTCCGCACTGCTGATCGCCCTGGCGGTGATTCGTGAGCTGTTCGGCGCCGGCAAGCTGCTGGGCTACGAGATTCTGCCACTGGTTACCGATGGTGGCTGGTACGTCTCTAACGGTCTGCTGCTGTTGCCACCTTCGGCCTTCTTCCTGATCGGTCTGATCATCTGGGGTATTCGCGCTTACGACACCAAGCAGGTCGAAGAGCCCGAGTTTAAGATCTGCCCCAATACTAAGCCGGCGGAGGTATAAGCAATGGAACAGTTTATTAGTTTATTTGTACGCTCCATCTTTATCGAGAATATGGCCCTGGCGGCATTCCTCGGAATGTGTACCTTTTTGGCGATCTCTAAAAAAGTCGAAGCGGCCATTGGCTTGGGTATTGCGGTTATTGTAGTGCTGGCGATTACCGTACCGGTTAATAACCTGCTTTACACCTATCTGTTAAGCGAAGGCGGTTTGGCCTGGTTGGGCGAAGACCTCGCCGGTTTTGACCTGAGCTTCTTGAGCCTGATTACCTTTATCGGTGTGATCGCGGCGATGGTACAGATCTTGGAGATGGTGCTGGATAAGTTCTTCCCGGCGCTGTACAACGCCCTGGGTGTGTTTTTGCCATTGATCACTGTGAACTGCGCCATTATGGGTGCCTCACTGTTTATGGTTGAGCGCGACTACGGTTTTGGCGAGTCGGTGGTTTACGGTATTGGCTCCGGTGTCGGTTGGGCTTTGGCCATTGCTGCGCTGGCCGGTATTCGTGAAAAAATGAAGTACTCCGATGTACCTCATGGCCTTGAAGGCCTGGGTATTACCTTTATCACCGTTGGTTTGATGTCGCTGGGCTTTATGTCCTTCGGCGGCATCAGCTTGTAAGGAGAAGCCAGTATGGATATGACAGTTGTACTTGGCGTACTCATGTTCACCGGCATTGTGCTTGCGCTGGTGTTCGTGATTCTTGGCGCCCGCGCAAAGCTGGTAAATTCCGGTGATGTGAATATTGAAATTAATGGCGAGAAAACCTTAACGGTTCCCGCCGGTGGCAAACTGCTGCAAACCCTGGCCGGCAATGGCTTGTTCCTGCCCTCGGCCTGTGGCGGCGGCGGCACCTGTGCCCAGTGTAAATGTAAAGTAAGCGACGGCGGCGGCTCCATGCTGCCCACCGAAGAGTCACACTTTACTAAGCGCGATGCGGCCGAAGGCTGGCGCCTATCCTGCCAGACCCCGGTTAAGCAGGATATGGTTATCGAAGTGCCCGAAGACGTGTTCGGTGTGAAGCAGTGGGAGTGTACCGTTGAGTCCAATCCCAATATGGCCACCTTTATTAAAGAGCTGACCTTAAAACTGCCCGAAGGCGAGAACGTCGACTTCCGCGCCGGTGGTTATGTGCAGTTGGAATGCCCCCCACACCACGTTAAGTTTTCTGACTTTGATATCGAAGAAGAGTACCGTGGCGACTGGGAGCACTTTGGCTTCTTTAACTTAGAATCGAAAGTGGACGAGCCGGTTATCCGCGCTTACTCCATGGCCAACTACCCAGAAGAGAAGGGTGTGGTGAAGTTCAATATTCGTATTGCTACCCCACCGCCGCGCACCGAGGGCTTGCCCCCGGGCCAGATGTCTTCTTATGTGTTTAGCTTAAAGCCCGGCGATACCATTACCGTGTACGGCCCCTTTGGT
>JAOXRV010000385.1 GCA_025800435.1 Cellvibrionaceae bacterium
GCCTCCCAGAATTGAAGCAACGCGCGCCGCATAACCCACGACGTAAACCCCTAGTAGGGATCCGCTAGCCTGCCTAGGCGCACCTATACGCTGCCCTCTTACCGTTTCCTTTGCGCATGCCTTGGGTTCACTTCGGGCTTGCTGAGGTGGAGTTGAGGAGCTGTAGGGAAGGGGCGGGGCTAGCACCAGGGGAGGAGGGCTTTTGGCTGGATGCGGGGAAGCACCACACCCCTTTGGCTCGGTGGTTAAAACTCTTCTGCTCCGTCGTCTTCCTGGGCGGGTTCTTGCATGGGTATACGGTGTACTGTGATATGTAAGTCGCGGCGAGAGGCACGGGCCACCTTTTTGAGAGCTGCCCGGAACGTGTCGGCCCCTTCTTCGTCAAGCATACCTTCCATTCTTTTGGCGAGGCGCTCCACGGTGGCGGCATCGCTCTTAAATTCCTTAACAGGTCTGCGCTGCAAAATAAAAAGGTAAGGCGGGAAGCCGTGAGAGTCTAGCTTGAAGCTCAGCCGGCCTTCTGCGTTTCTGTATTCTCGTGGTAGGTCTTCTAACCACTGGCCGACCTTTTCGTCGATGGCGTCGGGGCTGTCGCCATGCTCGATACCTGCTTCTTGCCTTAATATTTTGGCGGCGCGGGTGACTTTCGCGGCGACTGATTGGCCGCAGCCTTGGGTGGCCACTAGCTCCTTGGCTTTGATTTCTCTATCGGAATAAACACACGCTCTAAGGGCCGCTGGGGACTTCTCTTTCAGGGAGAGGCCTTCGCCGTGGCTGGCATTAATCAGGTGGCCTTTGCCTAGGGCTTCGGCGTAAGACCACGGCAATATCTCGACGGGAACGTCGGGATTGTCCAGGGGGAAGGCGTCGGCGTAGGCCTCAAGCCGGTGGTGGCCATCGACCACTAGGTACACACCTCCATTATCAATAACTTGGATGGGGTCTAAGGTTCCGCCGGCCTCTATGCAGTTCACTAAGCGGCTGTGCTGCGCGCCTAGGCGTAGGCCTTTCGCTTCTCTTTCACGCGAGCTTAGGGAGGCCATAGAGCGAACCTGTAAGCGGGGGTCGGTGTGGATTCTGTCCAGGGGGAGAGTGGTTGTAGTGGTCATGGTAAGCCTTAAAACTGGAACCGTACGCTAGACACTAATTCTAACGGGGGTGGGGACTCTAAGCTACTGTTTTATAAGGCATTTGACTGGGGTGGGGCTGCCGTACGTAAAATGCTAAAACCCCGTCTTTTGAAAAATTGGCCAGCACCGAAGCACCGGCCGAGGGGGCATCTTTAAGCGGCGTAGGCCTTGTCTAGACGCTTCTCCCACTCGTGTAGGTCGCCCCTAATGCTGTTGGCAATGTCCATAGTGTTGTCGTCGGCCTGAGTGGCATCCCATATCGTGTCGAAGTCTTCGAGCGGTAGGAAGCTGGCCAGGAGGCCTAGAGCTGTGTCTAGGGTATCTTCCTGGGCGGGATCTTCACATAGCTGAGCGCGCAGGTCGGGAACATGGTCGAACAGCTTGGGCAGTATGGCCTTAAGCGCGTCTCGGTCGGTCTGGGTTATCTCGACCTGAAAAGTACGGGTTTCGGGTTGGGCGGTTACGTCGATAGATTTAGCCATTGTATGGGCTCCTATAGTGCGGTGGTTTCTTCGTTTAAATATCGGTAAAGGCTGGCCCGGCTTATGCCGTAGTCCTTCGCTAGCTGGGCCTTGGGTGTGGCGCTATCTTGGGCTTTCGCTCGCAGCTCAGCTAATTGACCCTCGCTAAGGCGGCGGGGGGCGCCGAACTTAACGCCCTTGTCTTTTGCTTTGCGGATACCGTCTAGCTGACGCTCACGGCGCAGGTCGTTTTCAAACTCGGCGATAACGCCAAGCATATTGAACATAAGCCGGCCGGTGGGGGTGGTTGTGTCGATATCTTGGTCTAAGACCTTTAGGCCGATGCCTTCGCGGCTGAGTTTGTCGGCAATGTTCTGCAAGTCCCTTACGTTCCGGGCGAGGCGGTCGAGTTTGCAAATAATTAAAACGTCCCCCTCCCGTAGGTACTCAAGGCAGGCTTTGAGCTGTTCTCGGGCCTTAACGCCGGTGCCCGAGCGTTTCTCGCTAAAGACCTTGGCGCATTGAGCCTGTTCGAGCTTGTCGAGCTGG
>JAOXRV010000386.1 GCA_025800435.1 Cellvibrionaceae bacterium
GGCCGGCTTTAATGAGCCCGGAAAATGTATCCTGATCAATCAAGGTAAGCAAATTTTCTGTCTTACTACAAGCCGCCACACTGACTACAAGAACAGTTTTTCTTTGTTTTTCAATGTGTTAAAAGAAAAAATCTAGGTAAAAACTGCATTTTGTAGTACAAAAAACCCATCTAAACTACAAAACTACAAACGCGCACAAGCCCCCAAAAAGCGCTAGAATGCCGGCTTTTTAGCAAACGGCATCCCCATGCGACTTTACCTGGCCCCGATGGAGGGCGTTGTCGACTATCAAATGCGCCAACTGCTCTGTGCCAGCGGCGGCCTGGACGGCTGTGTTACCGAGTTTTTGCGCATTGGCGAGCAGAAGCTGCCGCGGCGGGTGTTTATCCGCCTGTGCCCCGAGCTGCTCAGCAACAGCCGCACCACCGACGGCACACCGGTGGCACTGCAGCTATTGGGTGGCAACCCCGAAACCCTGGCCTACCACGGCGCCAAGGGCGCCCGGCTCGGCGCCAGCAGTATCGACCTCAACTTTGGCTGCCCGGCCAAAACCGTTAACAACAGCGATGGCGGCGCCAAACTGCTGCTTGAGCCCCAGCGGGTCTTTAATATTGTTAAAGCGGTGCGCGAGGCGGTACCGGCCGACATTGCCGTTAGCGCCAAGATTCGCCTGGGTTATCACGACCGCAGCCTGGGTTTAGACAATGCCCTGGCGGTGGCCGAGGCCGGTGCCGATCAGCTGGTGGTGCACGCCCGCAGCAAAGCCGATGCCTACCAGCCCCCGGCTTACTGGTCAGAGCTGGCACCGATTCGCGAGCAGCTGTCGATACCGGTAGTGGCCAATGGTGAGATCTGGTCGGTGCAAGATTTACAGCGCTGTCGGGACGAGAGCGGCTGCGACGATTTTATGCTGGGCCGGGGGCTATTGGCGCGGCCGGACTTGGCCCTGCAGATACGCGATCCGGATCATCAAGCTTGGCAATGGTCGCAACTGCCACCGCTGTTATGGCAGTTTTTTCAGCACGGTTTAAGCCAGTACCCAGAAAAGTATTGCGGCAACCGCCTCAAACAGTGGTTTATGTATTTACAGCGCAACTACCCCGAGGCCGAGTGTTTTTTTAATGCCCTAAAAAAACTGCGCAGCCGCGCCGATATTGAAGCGCTGTTTTTACACAATTGGCCAGAACTTCAACGGCAGCAAGGCAGCTGATGGACAGACAATTAGAACACCGTGATCATCAAGGCCTGGGCCCCAAGCCCGCCCGACAGTTATCATTGCTACTTCACGATCTACACTCGCCCAGCAATGTCGGCGCCCTGTTTCGCCTGGCCGATGCCCTGGGCATTAAACATATCTATTTAAGCGGCGACAGCCCCGCCCCGCCCAATCGCAAACTGCGCCAGGCGGCGCGCAGCACCGAGCGCCACGTTAGCTTTAGCCAACACGGACACTGGCGCGAAGTATTGAGCCGGTTGGCGGCGCAATCCTATACCTGCCTGGCGCTGGAAATTAGCGCCGACAGCGTGCCCCTGAACCAGTACTGCCAGCAACCGCTGCCGAGCAAGTTGTGTTTAATCCCCGGCAGTGAAAACCACGGCTTGCAAAGCGAGTTGCTCAACGCCTGTGACGGGGCTGTGCATATCCCCATGTGCGGCCATAACTCGTCCATGAATGTGAGCCACGCCTGCGCCATCGCCTGCTATACGATATTAAGCCAGCTATGAATAACTCGCTGCTGCACAGTGGGTTATTCATAGCTACCTTAAGCGTATAAGTTTTGCTGGGCTTGCAGCATTTCGACGCGACTGGCCTGTAGGCGCTGCTCTAGCTCGCGGTATAAATCGGCGGTTTCTCGGTTGAGTTTGCGCAGCACTTTATCGCGCTCAAACAAAAACGGTAGACGCCAGCCCTTGTGGCTAACTGGCTCGCCGATCTCTTCACAACTAATGCCCGCCTGGCGAATGAGCCCCGCCAACTTCGGCTCCATCATCGCCATGCCATAATCGGCTTCGGAACATAAAAACAGGGCTACGGTTATGCAAAATAAGGCCAGCGGCACAATCGGTGTATGGCAGCTTTGGAGCAGGTCAGCATTTTCCGGCAGCTGTTTATTGCGCTTGTGGTCCGAGCGAAAATCTGGCAACACCGCCAGCCGCGACAACTCGGTCACCTGGCCCGGCAAAAACACATCTGGATCAAAGTTGGCTCGATCGAGGTGATCCTTAAACACCTCTTCATAGGGCAGCGGCCGCTCGGGCTGGCTGGGGTCAACCCCAACAATACGGGTACAGGCGATAGGGCGGTGGCTAAGCCGGTGAATCAATAATGCGTGCTCGGAAAAGGCATCATAATCATCGACCTCCTTGTTGTAGCTTTCTGCGTCAAAATAGTTAAGCTCACGACAAAAGACCTGATAGCGAATTCGATAACACGCTTCTAAATCCGCTCCAGTAAAGGCCCGCCGCACATCGTAAAATTTGATAAAGTGTTCAAGTAATGTCAAGGTAAAGCTCCTTCTATAAACGATAAAACCGTGAACACCCAATACCCATGCGCGCAAAAAACAACCACCACAAGCGTCAACCATTTACGCACTGTGCCTGAGATCAAGCTTTTAATTATTTTTTAGACTTTATAAAGTTAATGCCAATAAGATGATGCAAAACACAAGGCGGCCAGAATCATGAACAAAAGCAAGGGTTATGTAAACACAGATTATTTGAACGAGGCCGCAAAAATCTTTGCTCCTATCAAACAACGCAGCCACGCACTGCTAGAAATTGAGGCAGGTCAAAAAATTATTGATATTGGCTGTGGCCCCGGGCACGATACTTGCGCCATTGCCAGCGCACACCCCGAGCTGAGCCAAGTAGTCGGAGTGGATTAGATCGGAAG
>JAOXRV010000397.1 GCA_025800435.1 Cellvibrionaceae bacterium
GTACTCAGGTAGTTGGCCAGGCGCGCTCGCCGCTGGCTATCTTGCAAGCTGGCCACCACCGCCGCCATTTGCGGATTTTGGCGCTGGCCCTGGGCAAATTCTTCCATGGCGCGCAGTAGATAGTCGTGCAGTTGACCGGCCAGGGCCGGGGCGCCAAGGGCGGCATTGCCCTCGGCCTTGGCGCCGTGGCAGGCCTGGCAGACTTGAAAGTCGGCTTCCGCTTGGCTCGGTGCGGCGCCGATCAGGAAAAATAGGCTAACGGACAGGCTCAGGCTGCAAATCGCCAAGTGGCGGCTAAACGTGGGCATGGTGCTACTCGCATTATTGTAATGGAGCATATTGTGGGCTTTGACGGTGGCCAAATCTCAGTGATTTTAAAATTCGTTACCGTTAAAGCCGCTTAATTTTCGCCCAATGCGCGCTGGCGATAGGCGCTGGGGGTCAGGCCCTGGCTGTCTTTAAAGGCTTTATTGAAGGAGCTGAGCGATCGAAAGCCCGCATCCAGGGCGATATTGAGTACCGCCGTGCCGGCCTCATCGGCATCGCCCAGGCGGCGGCAGGCCTCTTGTACCCGGTAGCGGTTTAAAAACTCATTAAAGTTGCGGTAACCAAGGCCGGCATTGATGATTTTGCGCAGCCGGTACTCTTGAATGCCGAGCCGCTCGGCCAGTGCACCGATGGTCAGGCCCATTTCCCGGTAGATACACTCGACCTCCATTAACTCGGTAATAGCACTGAGCACCTGGGTGGGCACTTCTTCTGCTGGTGTCTCTGCTTGGCTCTGGACTGGGGGGCTTTGGGTTGGGATGCTCTGGGTTGGAGTGCTGGGCGCTGGCGCGTTCTGGGCTAGTACGAACTGAGGGCTGAGATCCGAGCCGCAGCGGGACTTGGTTGGACGAAAAATGGCGTTGCTAAACTCCAGCAGCACGCAGTTGCACAATAGCAGCATCAGCCCGGCAGGGGCGTATTGCCAGATCTCCAGCCACTTTGCATCGGGGAAAAATATCTCCCGTGCGGCGATCAGTGCGGTGGCATAAAAGCCGATAAACAGCGAGAACCACAGGCGCAGGGAGCGGCGCTGTTCGAGCAGGTCATCGCGCCAGTTGCGTAAAATAATCACCAGGGCCCAGCCCAGCAGTAAAAACTCGCTCCAGCGCGGTAGCTCGGCCAGCAGTAAATGGCTGAGGCTGGGGGGCTCAAAGCCGGCGGCGCGGTTAATCTGGGGCAGCACTACGGTGATAATAAAAGGGACAAGCTGCCAGGTTTTGAGGCGGAACTCATCGTCAAATAAACTGTAGCTAAATAACCAAATGAGCGAGGGAATGGCGCCCTGGGCGATATTGCTGGCCAGACTGTAGGGGGTCGGGTCGAGCCAGGGCGACAGTAGATAGCCGCCGGTGGCCAGCAGCAGCGCTGCAAACAGGCGCTCGGCCGGTGGCCGCGGGCCGCCCTGGCGCGTCAGTAAAACTGCGCACAGCAACAGCTGAGATAGGGAAAAGCTAATAAAGATATCGAGCAGGCTACTCATTGGCGACCAGTATTTATTGTTATGTAAGAGCGGAATTTTACTCGCTCGGCCACTAAATAAAAGTGGCGGCGCCGATGATTTTAAAAATTGTGCAATCTTCAGCTGGTGGACTTTAAAAACACCCTAATGTAGTGACGTTTTTTAAAAAGCGTAAGCTCTCGTGGTTAAAATCTGGCAGTCTGCTAGCTTGGCTCGCCCCTCGGGGCCGTCGCAGTCGACAAATGATTACAAAAATAACCGGAGAGCCCATGTCTCAAGCAACCCCCCAATCCCTTGGTTTGTCTTTTATCCCCTCTAGCCTGTCGCTGGCTATTATTGCCAGCCTTGGCCTGCCGAGCTTGGCCTTGGCGCAAGAGGCAAAGTTTGCCCTGGAAGAAGTAGTGGTTACCGCCCAAAAGCGCGAGCAGGACGTGATGGATGTGCCCATCGCCATCGATAACTACTCGGCCAAGGATATCGAAAACACCGGCGCCCTGTTGCTGGAGGATATCGCCGATTTTATCCCCGGTTTTGAGGCTGGCGGTGCCCTGACCCAAAATACCCTGACCATTCGCGGCATCTCTAGCGCCAATATCAGCTCCGGTGGTGACGCCTCGGTGGCGACATTTTACGACGGTGTGTACCTGCCCCGTTCGGCCACTACCGTGGCTTTTTCCGATATGCAGCGGATCGAGGTGCTGAAGGGCCCCCAGGGCACCCTGGCCGGTCGCAACGCCGCCGCCGGTGCGGTATTTATTGTGCCCAATCGCCCCGAGCTTGGTGAGCAGGAAGGTTTTATCAAGCTCAAGGCGGGCAATTACGATTTTCAGCGCTGGGAGGGCATGATCAACCAGCCCCTGGGTGAGAACGTCGCCCTGCGCGCCAACCTGATGCTGAACAAGCGCGATGGTTATATTGACAACACTGTGGCCGGCGGCGCCGATATTGAATCCGTGGATATGACCACCGGGCGCCTGGCCCTGCTGTGGGACATCAGCGATGCCACCCGCCTGCAACTGAGCGCCGATTTTGACGACTCCGACAATGGCCCCGCCGCTGCGGTGGGTTATAGCGACTACGCCTACGACCGCAACCCCACCAAGGGCAGAACCGCCAACGATGTTATCAATGGCAATGAAACCCGGGATATGTACTCTGTCGGCTATCGCCTGGAGCACGACCTCAACGAGGACTGGTCGATAGCCTGGTGGGGTAACTACCGCGATATCGACACCACCAATCGCCAAGATGAGGACGGCACGGCCCTGGTGGATCGCTACCTGGATACCGATAATATCGAAACCAGCGAGATCTTCTACACCGAGCTGCAGTGGAATTTCGCCAACGATCGCATCAAGTATGTGGGCGGTATTACCTACTCCAGCGAGGATAAGACCCAGGTTACCCAAATCAACACCAATGCCGATACCCTGGCCACCTTAAGCACCCAAATTGCCAATGGCCTGTTGGCCGGCGCCGGTGCTGGCTTTGCCATTGACAGTATTTGGGACCCGGTCGGCTGGGCCATGTTTACCGGTGCCCTCGATCAGCTGGCCGGCGGTGCCCTGGGTACGCCGCTGGATCAATCCACCGCCTCTTATAACGGTGTTTTGGGCTTTTTGTACGCCAGCCCCTTTGCCGCACAGATTGCCCCCTACAGCCCAATTTTGGCGGCGGGTTTTCTGGCCCCCTCTTATGCCGGGCAGATGTTTAGCGAGGAGGTGCGCAACGGCGGCGAATTTGTTAACTGGGGTATCTACAGTGATGTGGATATCAGCATCAGCGATGAGTTCAACCTGATCTTTGGCCTGCGCTACAGCCAGGATAAAAAAGACTTTAGCTGGTTAAACCCCACCGCCAGCTTAGCTGCTGCGGTCAATGCCGAGCGCGCCTTCCTGGCCGCTAATGGTTTGCCGCTGGCGGCGCTGATACCCCAGGCCACCAATATCTTAAGCCCGCTGAGCCAGCAAGGTGTGGGCCTGGTTGCCGACCGCAGCGTCAGCGCCTCGGACAGCTGGAGCAAAACCACCGGCCGCGCTGTGGCCCAGTACCGTTTTGACGACGATATTATGGTGTTTGCCTCCTACTCCACCGGCTATACCTCCGGCGGCTTTGACAGCTTTGTGGTCAATACCGCGCAGACGCCGCTGGCGCCGGAAGAAGTCAGCAATATCGAGCTGGGCATTAAAGCCGACTGGCTCGATAAGCGCTTGCGCACCCGCCTCAATTTGTTCGATATGGAGTTTGAGGGGCGCCAGCGCTCGGTGTTCTCCGCCGACCCCAATATCCCGGGCTTCTCGGCGCCGATCATTATCTCCGGCGATGAGGCCATCAAGGGTTGGGAGCTGGTACTGCAGTGGCTGCCCACCGACAATTTGCAATTGGGCATGGTCACCACCAGCCGCGAGGCCAATAGCCGCTACCCCAGCTATATCGACGCCAATGGCAACCCCACCGTCGGCGAGCAGGCCAGCAGCGATAGCCTGGATGAGTATACCTTTATGCTCGACTGGGCTACCGACCTGGCCGGCGGCCAGCTCAATGTGCATATGGATTATGTGTACAAAGAGCAGCAGTACGATGCCAACGATGCGGACTACCTGCCCGAGTACGAGGTGATTAAAAACTTTGGCGACGATCGCAAAACCCTCAATGCCCGTATCGCCTGGCGCAGTGCCGATGACCATTACGGTGTGGCCCTGTGGGGACAAAACCTGACCGGTGAGCGCTATACCTCGATTCCCGGCGGCTTGGCGGCTTCGCAACTGGCGGCGCCCACCGTGTCGCTGACTGAGCCGCGCATTTACGGGATTGATCTAGAGTACCGCTTCTAAGGGGTGCCCTAGGCGGCGTTTGATCGATATCATCGCCACCTGGACGAAAGCTGCTAGACTGGTGCATCCCCTGTGCCAGTCTAGGAGTTTAGCGTGCCCAACATCTCCCCCCAGCAAACCGATGTGCTGATTATTGGCGCCGGCCCCGCCGGGCTGAGCTTTGCCCTGTGTCTGGCCGAATCCGGCCTTAAAGTGACCCTGGTCGACCAGTTGAGCGAAGCCGAGTTGGCCGAGCCAGCCTTGGATGGCCGCGATATCGCCATGAATCACTTGTCTAAGGGCATCCTCGAAGAGCTGGGGGTGTGGCAGCGCTTTGACCCGGCCCAGGTGCATTTGCTGGGGCAGGCCAAGGTGATGGACGGCATCGACCCCTATAGTTTGCACTTTGAGCGCGGCGATAAGGGCAGTGGCCCGCTGGGTTATCTGGTGGCCAATAACCATATTCGCTGGGCTCTGTACCAGCAGTTGTTGGCTCACCCGCATATTGAACTGCTGAGCCAGCACCAGCTGCAGAGCTTGGATGCCAGCGAGGCGGCGGTAACTGCCGGGCTGGTGGATCTGGCCGCTGAGCGCGAGTTTCGCCTGCAGGCCAAGCTGGTGGCGGCGGCGGACAGCCGCTTTTCGGTGGCCCGGCGGATGATGGGTATCTCGGCCAAGATGCGCGATTTTGGCAAGGTGATGATGGTCTGCAATATGCGCCATGAGGTCGACCACCAGCACACCGCCCAGGAGTGGTTCCAATACGGCTGTACCTGCGCCATTTTACCCCTGGGTGATAAAACGTCGTCGATTGTCATTACTGCCAATTCCAGTCGTATTCAAGAGCTGCAGGACCTCAGTGAGGAGGCCTTTAACCGCGAGGTGCAGCACCTGTACCGCAATCGCCTGGGGGCCATGTCGCTGATTACCGAGCGCTTTAGCTACCCCTTGGTGGGGGCCTTTTCCAACCGCTTTGTCGGCCGCCGCTTTGCCTTGATTGGGGATGCGGCGGTGGGCATGCACCCGGTTACCGCCCACGGTTATAACCTGGGCCTGCGCTCGGCCGATACCCTGGCGGGGCAGGTGATCAATGCCCATAACAGCGGCCGGGATATCGGCTCTACCTGGGTGCTGCACAATTACGAGGCCCGCCATATGCTGCTGAGCCGGCC
>JAOXRV010000399.1 GCA_025800435.1 Cellvibrionaceae bacterium
AGCCCGAGAATCTCGGGATGGGAGTCACTGGGGCAGGCGCTCAGGCCGGCATGTTCCATTGCGCCGCGATCATTCACATCATTGCCGACATAAAGCAGAGGCCAGCGAGGTGCTGCTGCCTACCCCAAAGCGCGCCTGTAGCAGGCTTGTGATCTCGGCGAACTCGCCCTCTAGCCGATTCAGTTCATTCATCTCTCAATCTTAAAAGAGATGTTTATAACGCGGAACCGCTTTTCGACGAACCGGCCCCTTTCGTGGCCATCTGCCTGCCCGCCAACTGTGATCCGGCGCGATGGGCTTGGCCTGCTGGGGCATTCGCGCTACGAGGGCGCTATGCTGAATGTTATCTCTCATGGAACGCAGACCGATCTGTCCCCAGTCCTGATCGCGCATGGCCTGTTTGGCTCGGGTCGCAACTGGGGTGTTATCGCCAAACGCCTGAGCAGCGACCGTCAGGTTCTGGCCGTGGATATGCGCAATCACGGCGCCAGCCCCTGGTCCGATGACCACAGCTATCCGGCGCTCGCGCGCGACCTTGCCGAGGTGATCACAGCCCATGGCGGCAAGATGGATGTGCTGGGGCATTCGATGGGCGGCAAAGCGGCGATGATGCTGGCGCTGAACCACCCCGAGACCGTAAATCGGCTGCTGGTCGCGGATATTGCGCCGGTGGCCTATGCGCATGATCAACAGCCCAATATCAGCGCAATG
Source organism: Cellvibrionaceae bacterium (assembly GCA_025800435.1). Lineage (GTDB taxonomy): Bacteria > Pseudomonadota > Gammaproteobacteria > Pseudomonadales > Cellvibrionaceae > Pseudoteredinibacter. Next base: position 712 of record JAOXRV010000399.1, read on the forward strand.
CAGGCCGTGGATCTGGAGACGGTTCAGAAACGCTCGGACGCAGAGGCACAGCTGGCGCAGCAAGGGATCGACCGCATGTTGCAGAGCTTCTTTACCCAATCGCTGGACATCCAGAACAAACGCTGGCGCCTGAACCTCAAGGCACTGGCCGCAAACATGCCCCATATCCTGTCCTTTCCTGAGACGGACCATCACTGGGACGGTCCCTGTCTGTTCCTGTCGGGGGGCAATTCGGATTACGTACGGCCCGAGTACCGCCTGACAATCAAAGCGTGTTTTCCCAATGCCAGCTTTGCCAAGATGCCCGGCACCGGACACTGGCTGCACGCCGAAAAACCGCGCGAGTTTGAACAGGTTTTGCGCAGCTTTTTTGCCGTTTCAAAATAAATAGAACATCTGTTTATTTAAAGTGTACTTTGCAGGCGCAGAAAAATGGATTGGGTTTCGTTTTGGCCAATTTCAGAGATCACAATTAGACACAAATGCTGGTGCAGGCTAAAAATTGCCGATCAACTTAAAAAATCGTCCATTTGGTAAAAAGAGAATATTGGCCAATATGTTATTCGATTTTTGTTTTAAACCAATAACCTTAGTTATTAACCACCTAGAGCCAATACCCAATGGACCTTTGCAAATATAGCAGATGAGTATTTTTCGTCGCAGATGCGCGACGAAAATCTCAAATTTCCCCCTTTATTAAAATCCGCCTAACATTAAATAAATAAAGTCATTGATCCGATATGAGAACTCAC
>JAOXRV010000416.1 GCA_025800435.1 Cellvibrionaceae bacterium
ATGAGTTAACTGCTAATACAGCACCAAACAGCATCAGGCCGCATACCACAACCCAGCTGGCGGGCATGCCTAGCCAGAGCGCTGCAGCGATTGCACCGGGGATGAGTGTGAGTAGGCTGACCCATGCCAGCGCACTGGCACCATCCGGTGTTTGGTTGCCACGGTCACGCGTAATTTTTGGCGCGACACCCTGCACCACGCCGTAGCCAATAACCCACAGCGACATAAACGCGCCGGTTTCGCTGTGATTCCAGCCTAATGTTTGTGATAAAAACACCGGCAGTGCTACCACAAACCAGACATCACGGGCACCAAACAAAAACATACGCGCCGCAGAGAGTACGTTGATCGCTTCGCTTTTCGAGAAGATATCGCGGAACTTCGGTTTGCTTTTGGCTCGGCCCAAATCGTCTTTTAGCAAGACCAAGCTCATTAGCCACACCGCGGCTAGCGCGATGGCCATGGCGGCGACAGCACCCGCAAAGCCTAGCCAACTGAGCAGCACGCCACCCAAGAAGAAGCCCACCCCTTTGAGTGCGTTTTTTGAACCTGTCAAAATAGCGACCCATTTATAGAGCTGGCCCTGTGCATCGCTGGGCACCAGTAGCTTGATCGAGCTTTTGGCACTCATTTTGTTTAGATCTTTAGCGATCCCAGACAGCGCTTGAGCCGCCATCACCCACGGTACGGTGAGCCATGCTGCGGGCACCAATAACATGCTCAAGGCCACCACCTGCATCACCAATCCGATATTCATGGTGCGGTTAAGGCCCCAACGCGCGCCTAACCAGCCCCCGACCAGATTGGTGACAACCCCGAAAATTTCGTAAAAGAGAAATAACAGCGCAATATCGAGCGGCGCATAGCCAAGGCTATGAAAGTGCAACACCACCAGCATCCGTAACGCACCATCCGTGAGCGTAAATGCCCAGTAGTTACCGGTAACAACGAGGTACTGGCGAATAGCAGGGGTGAGCTGGCTTAGCATTTAGCTGTGCCCTACCTTTAACGCCAGCT
>JAOXRV010000431.1 GCA_025800435.1 Cellvibrionaceae bacterium
AGCAGCGATGAGGCTAGCCGAGTCCCGATGTTATCAACGGGCATTGCGCTGGCAACTGAGCAAGGCAACAACTCGCGCCCCCAGCGGTGCGGCCGGCCCTCACTGGATTTAACCACTGAGGGCTTTTTTGTGTCTTTAACACAGCGACTACTATTTTTATTGCTACTCCTGGCCAGTGGGGCCACCGGGCGAATGTGAAGCGATCCGCTTACAAACCCCAACCCCCATTTGTGTTAGGAGACGATAATGTCTGTTGTGATCGATTACTGGCTAAGGCCCAACGACCCCTTATTGGGCCTTGGCCCCAAACAATTCTTGCCCAAGCTCACTCGCGCCAATTGCTTTAGTGGCGGCCTGTGCCTGGCCGATAAGCTCTATGTGTATATCTCCGAGGGTCGGCCACAGGGCCGGCGCCACTGCGTGTACGCCGTCAGCGGCTACGATTTGGAGCTGGGCCAACAACAGTGGCGACAGCGGTTTGATAGCCTCAACCAGGCCTTGGATTACTGTGCCAAACTGGGCCAGCTAAAACCCGGCGCCCACAAGCCCACAAATACCGGGCAAATGTGCAATACTGAGGCGATATCCGCCTAGCAGCCTGTTACATAACATATTGCCTCCTATGCACAACGCTGAATCACAATCCGGCT
>JAOXRV010000452.1 GCA_025800435.1 Cellvibrionaceae bacterium
GCAGCTAAAGCGAGCAACCAAATACCGAGAAAGTAGCTATCGCGTGGTTGCCATGGCGGTGTTGGCAAGAGGAAAAAACGGCCATCAAAACCACGGCACTTCATCGCTTTGTGGACTCGTTCTGCGCGGTCTAACGAGCGCACAAAGAGCATTCCAATCAGGTAGCCGGTGGCGCGCCATGTGTGCCAGTTGGTGCGTGCTACAAAGCCACGGGCACGCATCGCTCGGCGCATCTTTTTGAGCTCACGGCCAATAACATCCATATAGCGCACAGAAAAGAGCATCAGATGGACGATCTTCTCGGGTACCCGTAGGCCCGCTAAGCCGGTACCAAGCTGGTTTGCAGAGAGTGTGCCTAGCAAGGTAAGGCCCGCTAGCAATACCGCATTGGCTTTTAAACCAATCTGCAATGCATGAATAAGCCCTTCCTCGCTGGCTGAAAACTGGCGCCACTCAAAAACCGGCTCGCCTGGGGTGGTGAAGGGCAAGCTCACGAGCAGGAGCAGAATAAAAAGATCAACCGCCAAGATGCGCCGCCATACCCGCTTGATGTCGAGCCGAGCGACTATAGCAAGTGATATGGACATCAAGAGTGCCATAACGAGAACACTTAAAGATTGGCTGAGCACCGCGACAAAGGCGAAGCTTCCGAGCGCAAGAATACGTGCTCGCGGCTCGATATGATCTAACCGGCTGCTGCCGTGGCGTAGCGCCTGCCCGCGCCATGAAAAGCCACTATGCTCAAGCGGTGCGCTCATGCGGTCTCCTTACGCATTTTGCGCTCGCGTAGCAGTGCTGCTAACCCACATAGCCCTAAAATGTAGCCAATCCCGCCAACGATATCGCGAAGGCCAGCGGCTTCTTTCAGTTCGCGCAGCTCACGGCGTAGTGGTTTAACTTGGCGTGCTACGGCCGCTTCAATCTGGCTATTGAGCGCTGTTGCGGATTTGGCTGCTGCGGTTGTTACCGCCATTGCTGCTGGGGCTTGGGTGGGTGCTAGTGCTGCGGGCAGCTCGTCTGCTGCAAGCGTAAGTGCCAGCGTGTGGCCTGCACCAAGATCGAGGGTAAAATGGTGCGTAACATAGCGGCTGGGTTTAAAGCGGAATAGACCCTCGGCGTCTGTTTCGGTCTGGCCAAGGCTTGCGCCTTGCATATCCGTAACGATCACCTTGATACCTGCGGGCGCCATATCGCCGTTGGAGAAACCCGCCTCGCCCTCGATGGTATCGCCAATAGTGTATACCCCGCCCACCACATTATGTGCGCCAACAAACGATGATGCGATAAGCAGTAAAGTGGCGAGTAATAGCCGTTTCATGCGCTTTTCCTTGCAGCGACAGCGAAGAGCTCGGGCTTCACTTGGCCGATTAACGCAACGGCCGCCGCTGTGACGGCGGCTTCAATCACCACCAAAGGCAAGCTACTGAGAAAGGCCAGCTTAGCGGCAGGGAGAAACGCGTCGCCATTGAGGGCTAAGGTGCCCGCCACCATGACGGCGGTCACCGTCACGGCACCACCACCTGCCAGTGCACCTAGCATGGCAAGTTGGCGCTTTTGGGTGGTCATCGCTAATGCGCGGCGCAACAGTAAACCCACTAAAACGGCTGGAATCGCAATGTTGATAAGGTTCACGCCAAGCACTAAGAAGCCACCAAATCCAAAGAAAACCGCTTGCAGTAACAAGGCTACCAGCAGCGCAGGAAAGGCCGCCCAACCAAGCGCCAGACCAATCAAGCCATTGAGTATGAGGTGGATGCTCGAGACTCCGACCGGCAAGTGGATGTATGAAGCCACAAAGAACACCGATGCGAGCAGAGCCGTCACCGGCATCTGCTCATAGTCCATATCGCGCAAACCTTTGGCGACGCCCAGTGCACCAACTACCGCTCCTATGGCTAGGATCTCGTTGCTTAGCGCACCATCTACGATATGCATGGCACGGCCCTATTTTGTTTTCACTTCGTGGGCTTGTACCCAGATAACCGCATCTTGGGACAGCGGCTTGCCTTGGTAGCTGGTATCCGGGCCAACACCGAGTGCGGCAAAGCCCCACTGGCCTGCAAATGGCAGTGTAAAGTTGATGATGCCGTTTTGGTCGGCAAAGATCGTTTGGGTGATAAACGCAGGCGCGGGTGGCACCACGGTGGGTTGGTCGCTAAAGCGGTTGGTGTTGAGATCTGGCTGGTAGTTAACGTACTCGATCTCTATTTCCGCATTGGGAACCGGCTGGCCTGCACTTTTAACGACAGCGCGGAAGTTGCTGCCTGCATAAATCGCATACGGTTTTGTCAGTGGAACAATCTCTGCCTTGAGCTGAAAATCGGTTCTCCAATCGGTCGGCAAGCTGCCAACATTGACGATACTCTTGGTAATTTGCTGAATGTATGCACCTTCTTCCTCTTCAAGGTAAGGTGCGGGCTCTAGGATAAAGACATGATCGCCTAAACCGCGCAAGGTGACATCAGCCTCGTAGGATGTGCCAGTGTTCTCAGCGCTGCTCCATGTGGTTGTTTTAATGCTCTCTAAAAGATCTTGTTTGCGCCCTTTGCGGACACTGTAAAACGCCTGTGGCGCGGCCACATCCATCACATGGCCGTTTGCCGCCGGATGGGTAAATGGCATTTTCAG
>JAOXRV010000457.1 GCA_025800435.1 Cellvibrionaceae bacterium
CGCCGGACGAGAGCCCCATGGACGGGTTTATGCGTCCCCCAGAAGCTTCCCCGCCCACCAGGCTCGGTATCGAAGCCACTAATCAACTATAGCGGCGAAAAGATCTTAAACAATTTCCAACAGCTCTACTTCAAACACCAGCGCCGAATAAGGACCAATGGCACCACCGGCACCGCGCTCGCCATAGGCCAGCTGGTAGGGAATAAACAGCTTCCACTTAGAGCCAACCGACATGAGCTGCAAGGCCTCAACCCAACCGGCAATAACCCCGGTTACCGGAAATTCCGCTGGCTGGCCGCGCTCTACCGAACTATCGAATACGGTGCCGTCGATCAGCGTACCGTGGTAGTGAACTTTTACAGTATCGCTACTGCCGGGTACTTTACCATCGCCCGCATTTAGCACTTCGTACTGCAGACCGGAATCGGTTACCGACACCTCACCGCGCTCAGCGTTTTTAGCCAAGAACGCTTCACCGGCACCGGCCAGCTCCTGGGCACGCTCGGTTTCTTGAGCTTGCAGCTGAGCTTGAATGGCCTGGAAGGCGGCATTGATATCGTCAACGCTTACCTGGCTATCAGAGCCGTTAATGGTATCGCTAAAACCGGCCAGGGCGGCAGCCTTGTCAAAACCGGGGAATGGATCTTGGGACAACTGCTCGGCCATCTGACGACCGATACCGTAGCTGGCTTGTGCTTGCTGGGAATCAAAAGACATAGTACTACTCAAATTTAGTGAATTATGGGTTTAATAAAAAGATTAAGGCTGATTGCGTTTGGCGACAAAATCCCTAACCGCCAGGCCGGTGCCAAAATCCCAGCCCTGTAATTTATCCAGATCAACCAGCTTTATAGCATCCAGCTCGTGGTTGAGCTTTATTTCGCCCGCCGCTTTAACATGGTAGGCGATAATCACCTGATTCATACGCGCAAAAGGATAGACGCCGATTAGCGCCGGGTCAAAACCGATTAAACCCAGCTCTTCTTCTACCTCGCGCAACACCCCTTCTGCCGGATCTTCGCCGCGCTCTAAAAACCCGGTAATGACCGAAAAAATTCCCTCGGGCCACTGCACATTATGGGCCAGCACCACCTGCCCGGCGCGCTCGACAATGGCGGCCACCACCGGCACGGGGTTATCGTAGTGCACAAAGCCACACTCTAGGTCAGCGCAGGCATTGCGCTCTTCACCTTCGATAAAGGCGGGCACCATATCAGCGCGACAGTGGGGACAAAACTTCATAGTGAACTCGCTTATTATTGTTATTGAGCCCCGAGCATTGGCCCGGAGCAGGATTTTTTAAGCAACAAAGACCCGGGCATTGCGGAACAAGCGGGTCCAGGGGCCGTCTTCGCCCCACTCGTCTGGGTGCCAGGAATTGGTCACGCTGCGGTACACCCGCTCGGGGTGCGGCATCATAATGGTGGCGCGGCCGTCGCGGCTGGTCAGCGAGGTAATACCCAGGGGTGAGCCGTTGGGGTTCATCGGGTAGGTCTCGCTGACTTTTAAGTGGTTATCGACATAGCGCAGTGCCACCAGGCCCGACTGGTGGCAGGCATCAAGCTCGGCCTCGCTGGCAAACTCGGCCCGGCCTTCACCGTGGGACACTGCCACCGGCATAGACGAGCCCGCCATCCCCTGCAGCAATACCGAAGGCGTATCGGCCACGGTCACCATGGAGTGGCGGGCCTCAAACTGCTCGGAGCGGTTGCGCACAAAGCGCGGCCAGAATTCGGCACCGGGAATCAAATCTTTCAGATTCGACATCATCTGGCAGCCGTTACAGACGCCGAGGCTAAAACTATCGGCACGGGCAAAGAAAGTGGCAAACTGATCGCGCACCTGGCTATTAAACAAAATAGTCTTGGCCCAGCCTTCGCCGGCGCCGAGTACATCGCCGTAGGAAAAACCACCACAGGCGGCCAGGCCCTTAAAGTCGGCCAGCTTGGCGCGACCGGCGAGCAAATCGCTCATGTGCACATCGACCGCGTTAAAGCCGGCGCGGGTAAAGGCCGCTGCCATTTCAACGTGGCTGTTAACCCCCTGCTCGCGCAAAATAGCCACTTGCGGGCGCACACCGGTGGCAATAAACGGGGCGGCCACATCGTCACGGGTATC
>JAOXRV010000471.1 GCA_025800435.1 Cellvibrionaceae bacterium
TGGGCTTGGCCGTAGGCTGAGTACCTGGATGTTGCGAACCCATGGGTTTATGCGTCCCCCGGAAGCAACTCCCACTACAAGGCTCGGTATCGAAGCCGCCTTTTACCCAGGTCTAAATAGGGGCCTTATCGACATCCGAATTCAAGCCATGCCCTGGGTTTGTTGTTTTAGGGCTGGTCAAAAGATTCTGCTATGGCCCGAAACATTGCCAGGGTTTTTGGCAGCGATTCGTATTGGTCATTGGTGTAGTGGGGGTTGCCCGATAGTTTGGTGATCACCAGCTTGCGGCTTGGGTCGATATAAATATATTGGTCGTAAATACCCACCGCCATAAATACATCGCTGTGCTTGGCGCTTGTGGGTGGTATCCACCACTGGTAGCCATAGCCCCAGTTATCCAAACTCTTTTCATCGGTTCCGGCCTGTAGGTGAGGGGCGTCGGTGTTAAAGGAATCCTGCCACCAGTCTAGCGGCACAATTTGTTGCGCCCCGCGCCTGCCCTGGTTGAGGTATAGCAGGCCAAAGCGGGTGTAATCGGCCAGGGTGGCATTCAGCCCGCCCAGGGCCATTTCCATACCTTTATCATCCACAATCCAATAGGCATCACTGGCGGCGCCCATGGGCTGCCACAGTTTTTCCTGCATATAGGCGGCAATGGTTTTGCCGGTGCTGCGGGTTAAAATGGTGCCCAGCACTTGGGTGTCGATGCTGACATATAGGCGGCGGCTGCCCGGTTCAACTTCGTTTTCCAAGCTGGCGGCAAATTCGGTAAAACTACCACCTAGGGCCAGGGTGCGGCCAAAGCGGTTGATGTCCGAAGCAAAATCGCCGTAGTCCTCGTTAAAGGCCACCCCCGAAGACATCTGTAAAATATCCTTGATTCTCACCCCCTCGTAACCGCTGCCCTTAAACTCCGGCACATAAAAATCGGCGGTTTTTTCAATATCAATTTTGCCCTCGGCGGCGGCGATACCCACTAAGGCCGATATAAAGGATTTGGAGGTAGAGAATGAAATATGGCGGTCTGTTGCAGTCTCGCCCCGGTAATAGGCCTCGAAGCGGCGCTGGCCATCTTGAACCACCATCAGGCTACTGGTATGCGTGTAGTCGATATAGTCGGCGGTATTAATGGTGTTGTCGTAGTAGGCAAAGGTCTCGGGCAGGGAGACCTGCTCGCCCTGGGGCAGTGGCCAAGGTGAGTCACCAGCTTTTACCGTGGCGGTGGGGAAGTGGGCGTCGCTATTGCGCATATTGGCGACAATATGCTCGGCCTCAAATAGGGTAATAACATGGTAAAGGCGGCCGAGCTCCTGCCGAAACAGCAGCGCGGCGGCAACTATAATGGCGGCCAGCAGAAGCAGTAGCTTAGCTAGGCCAAAGCCGGTTTGGGTAGCGCGCATAGTGGTTCCTTGTGTTTATTGTTGTAGAGTGGATATTGTACTGGCTCTGTCGGATATGTGACAGTCTGGCCGGGCACTGGCCATTAGCATAAGGCTAAGGCACCTCTGAATAACTCGCTAACTATCATTGATGTATTCAGAGGTGCCCTAATAATAAAACCGAGTGGATTTAAAACTATGCAGCCAATCGTAGAGATTAAAGACTTACAAAAACTGGCTCGGCGGCGGGTGCCCAAGATGTTTTTCGATTACGCCCACTCCGGCTCCTGGACCGAGTCCACCTATCGTGCCAACCAGAGCGATTTTAACGATATCTACTTGCGCCAAAAGGTGGCGGTCAATATGAGTAAGCGCAGCCTGGCCGGCACCATGATTGGCCAGCCGGTGGCCATGCCGGTGGCCCTGGCCCCCATTGGCATGTGCGGCCTGCAATGGCCGGATGGTGAAATTCTGGCGGCCCAGGCGGCGGCAGAGGCGGGGGTGCCGTTTACCCTGTCTACCATGAGTATCTGTTCCATCGAAAAGGTGGCAGAGGCCACCGATAAGCCCTTTTGGTTTCAGCTCTATGTGATGCGCGACCGGGGTTTTGTGGGCGAGCTGATCGACCGCGCTAAGGCTGCCGGCTGCTCGGCCCTGGTACTGACTTTAGATCTGCAAATTCTCGGCCAGCGTCACCAAGACGTGCGCAATGGCCTGGGCACCATGGGCTTAAAACAAATTGTTCAAATTCTGTCGCGTCCGGCCTGGTGTATGGCCATGGCCAAAACCCAAAACCGGGGCTTTGGCAATATTGTCGGCCATGTGGATGGCCTCGACAGCAGCGACTCATTACAGCAGTGGGTGGCTGGCCAGTTTGACCCCGAGCTGTCCTGGGACGATATTGCCTGGATTAAACAGCGCTGGGGCGGCCCGATTATTCTCAAGGGCGTGCTCGATGCAGAAGACGCCCGCCGCTGTGTGGAAGTCGGTGGCGATGCGCTGGTGGTCTCCAACCACGGCGGCCGCCAACTCGACGGTGCCCGCTCTTCTATCTCGGTACTGCCCGAAATTCTCGACGCGGTCGGCAGTGATATTGAAGTGCATTTCGATGGCGGTATTCGCTCTGGCCAGGATGTGTTAAAAGCCCTGTGCCTGGGTGCCAAGGGCACTTATATCGGCCGACCATTTGTTTACGGTTTGGGCGCTATGGGTAAAGCCGGGGTGGCTAAGGCCCTGGATATTATTCGCAATGAGTTGGGTATCACGATGGCTCTGTGTGGGGAGCGGGAATTAAGTGCCGTGGGTAAGCACAATTTGCATGGTTCAGCGCTACCCTGAGCATAAAGGCGGTAAAAACCAGGGGGGATTTTCCGCTAATTATTGTTATCGAGTTTATCCAAAATATCTAAGCCAGCTTGTTTATTTCCCGCCGCTGCCAAGGCGCGAAAGCGCGTCTCACTATCAAATTCTGCCAGCGCCTGGGTAGATAATTCCTCAATCAGCTTGTTAATACTTATCTTTCTACGCTCGGCCAGAATTTTTAAACGATTGTGTTTGTCGTCGGGTAATCGAATTGTCAAGGTTGCCATTTTAACCACCACCTAGTAGTTGTTCTGGGCTAACTATTTTCAGTTCGGGAAAAATTAGCTCAGAGTTTTTCATATCTTTTATGTTGTTTGTGACTATGCAGTTGGAATTGCCCGCAATTGCCAGTTCAATTAAAAAATTATCGTCTTCATCTCTTAAATTGGGGCGCCATAGATAGTAGACCGGCACCCATTCGCAAGTGCTGTAAAAGGCGTTGAGCAGCGATCGTATTTCGTCAGTATTCAGCG
>JAOXRV010000479.1 GCA_025800435.1 Cellvibrionaceae bacterium
CGGGCTTGCAGCTTCTCTACATCCTCGTCAGTGAGGCGATGATCCAGGTCGATGTCGTAATAAAAACCGTTGTCGATGGTGGGGCCAATGGCCATCTTCGCTTCCGGCCACAGCTGCTTGACCGCGTGGCCCAGCAAGTGAGCACAGGAGTGGCGGATAATCTCCAGACCGTCTTCGTCTTTGCTGGTGAAAATTACCAGATCGGCATCTTCCGAGATCAGGTCATGGGCGTCCATACGATCGCCATTTACGCGACCACCAAGGGTGGCCTTGGCCAGGCCGGGACCAATATCGGCGGCGACGTCGTAGATGGAAACCGGGTTGTCGAAGGAACGCTGACTGCCGTCAGGGAGGGTAATTACAGGCATTGAATTGTCCTTTCCAGTGGTGGCCCATACGTGGGGTCACTTGGGTTGTTGGGGAGTAATATTGTAAACGAGCCAGTATATCGGTGAATAACTTAATGCACCATACTCATCGCAATGTTAACAACCGCAGGTAGAACATCTAGCAAGATACCTTTAAAATATCAATGCAGCCAGCCGAGGGAAAGCTATAGCATCCAGTAAAGATAGCAAACCAAAAGGAGCGGCTCGTCTTTAAACACCACACCAAGGATACGGCCATGA
>JAOXRV010000535.1 GCA_025800435.1 Cellvibrionaceae bacterium
AGCTGCTGAGCACTAACAATAGCTCTTTCTGCTTGTACAGTCTTAGGACTCATCTAGTTGTAGAGCCTTGTGGTGGGTCGAAGCCACTTTTTGATCCAAGCAACACACAAGGGGTTTGTTAGTAGCTCGATTTAGTGAGAACAACAATGGACGTACAGGATTTTGAGTCCAGTGTTAGCGCTTTACCTCTTAAAGCCAACGCCTTCATGGTCTCTAGCGAAACCAGCTAAATTTTCCCCGGACAGCAGTGCGTGAAAACAGGAATGACGATGAGCGAGTTCAATTTAAGTTCAGTATCAGGCTAGTGTCCCAAGGGGGTTAACCACCTTTCTCAAAAATAATCCGCCACTGGTCACCTTCTTTTTTCCACAGCTGGCGTTTCCAGCCGGTGGATCGGTAGTTGCTGGAGCGGTAGCTCTGGTAAAACTCGGTCATGACCATATCGTCCTGGCCCGGGTAGGCGTAGATGCCCACATCGGATAGCTTGACGTCGATAAAGCGCTTGCCGCCATTGACCCGCTTTTTGTAGCGGTCCCACTGGCTGTAGTTCTTCTCCATGTCATTAAAGTCTTTGGAGTAGTTGCTAAGATAGCGCTCGTGCTTGCGCGACATCCAATCCAGCCGCCAGGCGTTCATGGCTTTTTGTACTTCGCGCCGCTGTTGGGCGATGGCGTCACTGCTCTTCCAGCTTACTTTGGGTACCGACACCACTTTGGTGTAACCGATATCCAGGTATTTTTGCACCTTGGTGATATCGTTATTGGACAGCACAATACAGCCGTCGCTGTCGCGCAGTGGGCGGGTCTTTTTATCGCTGGGTTCGCCGTGCAGCCAGATACCGGAGCCGGTATAACCCATCAAACGGTCCCAGGAATTGGGGTAATTTAAAGGAAAGGCGGCGCGGCCATAAAAATCATCCAGCTGGGCATCGTTCAAATAACTGGTCACCCGATAGACACCAATTGGGGTTTTGGCATCCCCTTCTACCCGTTTGTCGTAGCCTTTTTTACCGATACTGATCGGGTACTCGGCCACCTTTGCCAAACGCATACCGCCCTGCTTTTCAAAGGCGTAGAGGCGTCCGGTTTCCATTTCCGCAACCAATAGGTATTTGTCCTTGGCCGGCAGGTCAAGCACCGAGGCAGGCTGTAAATTGGCCTGGGCCGAAAGGGGTATAACACTGGCCACCAGGGCCATCGCCAACATTCGTGTATTAAAAACCACTGACATCATGTTTCTGCGTTCATTGTTGCTGATACAAATTTGTTTCCAGTTTAATCGCGCTAGCCACCACAGCGCGAGCATACTTTTAGATTATTATTCTATTTTAAGCTAAAAGCATGCTCACCGAGACAAAAGATCACTCTGGATACTGAATTTTTGACCATCGGCAAAAGCAAAAAAGGCCTCAACAGAGGCCTTTTTTGCTTTACGAGCCTAAGGCGGCACAGCCCTAGCTGGCGCTAGACTTAAGCGCCTCGGTCAGTGCCGCTTCAACATCTTCAGCGCTAACACCGTCTGCTCCACTTAGCTCCGCCTGACGCTTACGCTGGCGCTCTAAGTGATAGGCTAGACCGGTACCGGCAGGAATCAAGCGACCCACTACCACGTTCTCTTTAAGACCGCGCAGATCATCGCGTTTGCCGGTGACCGCAGCTTCGGTCAGTACGCGGGTAGTCTCCTGGAAGGAGGCCGCCGAGATAAACGACTCGGTTGCCAGCGAGGCTTTGGTGATACCCAGCAGCAAGCGCTCAAACTGAGCGGGTTGCTTGCCTTCGGCACGCAGCTTCTCGTTTTCTTCCAGCACCCGGTTGTACTCGGCCTGCTCACCCTTAACAAAGGAGGAGTCGCCCATGGCGGTGATCTCAACTTTACGCAGCATCTGGCGAACGATCACCTCAATGTGCTTATCGTTAATTTTTACACCCTGCAGGCGGTAGACGTCCTGAATCTCGTTGGTGATGTAGTTGGCCAGGGCCTCAACACCTTGTAGACGCAGAATATCGTGGGGGTTGCTGGGGCCGTCGGCCACAACTTCACCTTTGATTACCTGCTCACCCTCAAACACGCCCAGCTGGCGATGCTTGGGAATCAGCGCCTCGTAGTGGGTGCTGCCATCGGCGAGCGGCTGACCGTCGTTGGGGGTAATCACCAGGCGACGCTTGCCCTTGGTTTCTTT